>NZ_JABXEO010000140.1:0-10969 GCF_013372585.1 Myxococcus sp. AM010 | reverse complement strand
GCTCCGGAGACGGCTCCCGCCCCGGAGCCCGCTCCCGGGCAGACGCCTCCGTCGCCGCAGCAGTAGCCATCACCGCTCCCCTGTCGTAAGAGCCGTCCTGCAATGATGTCCACCTGCTCCTACATCCTTCCGCGCGCCTGCCGCGCGGGCTTGCTCGCCGCGGCGGCGCTGGTGCTGGCCGTCGCGGTGCCGGCCTCCGCCATGCCGGGTGCCGGGAAGACGCCCCGGGCCATCCTGGAGGCGCAGCGGGACCTGCCGCCCCCCATCCAGGGTGTGGACGTACAGGAGCACCTGGGGGAGCTGGTGCCCATGGACACCCGCTTCCTCGACGCCTCCGGGCGCGAGGTGCGCCTGGGCGACGTGGTGCCGAAGTCGCTGCCCACCCTGCTGACGCTCGTCTATTACAACTGCCCCATGCTCTGTAACCTGGTGCTCAACGCCCAGGTGCAGTCCATGAAGGAGCTCGGGCTCGAGCTGGGCAAGGACTACGAAGCCGTCACCGTCAGCATCGACCCGGAAGACACCCCGGCCCAGAGCCTGGAGCGTCGGCGGCGGCACCTGCAGTCCATGGGCAAGCCGGAGACGGCCCCCTGGCACTTCTTGACGGGGACGGACGCGGAGGTTCGCCGGCTCGCGGACGCCCTGGGCTTCAAATACACCTACGACGAGAGCACGAAGCAGTACGCCCACGCGGCCGTGGTGCACGTGCTCACGCCGGAGGGCAGCATCTCCCGGTATCTCTACGGGACGACGTTTCCTCCCTCGGACATGAAGCTGGCGTTGCTGGAGGCGGCCAATGGCCGCGTGGGTACCAGCTTCGATCAGATCATCCTGTCCTGCTTCAAGTATGACACCGCCAGTCGGCGGTATGGCTTCTACATCTTCGGGTTCATCCGCCTGGGCGGCATTGCCGTGTTCTGCGCCCTGGCGACGATGCTGATCTTTTTCTGGAGGCGCGAGCTGAAGAAAGGCGCGGCGGCATGAGCGAGCTTCTCAACGATATCCTGTTCCTCCCGGAGGCCGCGTCCACGTTCGCGGAGCGCATCGACACGCTGCATCACTTCGTCGTGGGTACGACGATGGTGATGTCGACGGCGGTCGGTCTGGCGGCCCTGTTCTTCTTCTTCCGTTACCGCCGCCGCCTCCCGGCGCAGGCGACGGAGTACGTCGTCCCCACCCTGAAGACGGAGTTCCTCTTCGTCTCCGTTCCCCTCGTGTTCTTCCTGGCCTGGTTCGGTATCGGGTTCCGGGACTTCACGTGGGTCACCACGCCGCCCAAGGACGCGATGGACGTCTACGTCATGGGCAAGCAGTGGATGTGGAAGTTCTCCTACCCGGAGGGCCCCAACGGGGTGAACGTGCTGCACGTGCCGGCCAACCGCCCGGTGCGTCTGCTCATCACCTCGCGTGACGTGCTGCACTCCTTCTACGTGCCGGCCTTCCGCATCAAGATGGATGCGCTCCCGGGCCGCTACACGCAGATCTGGTTCGAGGCGACCAAGCCGGGCACGTACCAGGTGCTGTGCACCGAGTACTGCGGCCTGTCGCATTCGAAGATGCTGGCCGAGGTCGTCGTGCTCCCGCAGGAGGAGTACGAGAACTGGATCCAGGAGCAGCGCCGCGGCCGCCTGCAGGACCGGCAGGACGCGCTGGCGGACAACTCCCTGGTGCCGCCGGTGGCGCGCATGGTGGAGCAGGGCCAGGTGCTTGCGGGCACGCAGGGCTGCCTCAAGTGCCACTCGGTGGACGGCTCGCAGCACATCGGCCCCACCTTCCTGGGCATGTATGACCGCGTGGAGCAGCTCGAGGACGGCCAGAGCATCCGCGTGGACGAGGCCTATATCACCCAGTCGATGATGGACCCGGGCGCCCACCTGGTGGCGGGCTACCAGAACGTGATGCCGACCTACCAGGGCAAGCTGCAGGGCCCGGAGACGGCCGCCATCGTCGAGTACATCAAGTCGCTTCGCACTCCGAACGTCCGCGAGGGCGCCTCCGAGGGACCCGCCTATGACGCCATCCAGTAGCATCGCAGCCCCGGGCGCCACCCCCGCGCCCGAGGAGCATCACGACCATCACCCGAACTACCTGGTCGACGGCACCACCATCAAGTCGTGGCTGCTGACGGTCGACCACAAGCGCATCGGGCTCATGTTCCTGTTCTGGGTCCTGCTGTTCTTCCTGGTGGGCGGCATCTTCGCGCTGCTCATCCGGGTGGAGCTCTTGACGCCGGGCCCGACCATCATGGACGCGATGACGTACAACCGTACGTTCACGCTCCATGGCCTGGTCATGATCTTCCTGTTCATGATTCCGGCCATCCCCGCCGTCTTCGGCAACTTCATGTTGCCGTTGATGCTGGGCGCCAAGGACGTGGCCTTCCCCCGGCTGAACCTGCTGTCGCTCTACATCTACCTGGCCGGCGCGCTGTTGGCGCTGTGGGGCATGCTCAACGGCGGCCTGGACACGGGCTGGACGTTCTACACCCCGTACAGCGCGCACACGACGACCACGGTGGCGCCGGTGCTGTTCGGCGCGTTCATCATCGGGTTCAGCTCCATCGTCACGGGCATCAACTTCATCGTGACGTGCCACACCATGCGGGCGCCGGGCATCACCTGGTTCAAGATGCCGCTGTTCGTGTGGGCCATCTACGCCACCAGCTGCATCCAGGTGCTGGCCACGCCCGTCATCGGTCTGCTGCTGTGCCTGGTGACGGTGGAGAACCTGTTCGGGTTCGGCATGTTCGACCCGGCCCGCGGCGGTGACCCGGTGCTCTTCCAGCACCTGTTCTGGTTCTACAGCCACCCGGCCGTGTACATCATGGTGCTCCCCGCCTTCGGCGTGATGAGCGAGGTCGTCGCGACCTACAGCCGCAAGAACATCTTCGGCTACCGCGCGGTGGCGTACTCCAGCCTGGGCATCGCCTTCGTCGGCTTCTTCGCCTGGGGACACCACATGTTCGTGTCCGGCCAGTCCACCTTCACGGGCGGTCTGTTCGGCGTGCTGACCATGCTGGTGGGTGTGTTCACCGCCATCAAGGTCTTCAACTGGGTGGGCACCGTCTACAAGGGCGCGGTCGACTTCAGGACGCCCTTCGCCTACTTCTGCGGCTTCCTGTTCTTCACCGTGTTCGGTGGCATGACGGGCATCGCGCTGGGCACGGTGTCGCTGGACGTCCCGTGGCACGACACCTACTTCGTGGTGGCGCACTTCCACTTCATCATGGTGGGCGCGACCATCATGGCCTTCCTGGCCGCCCTCCACTACTGGTTCCCGAAGATGTTCGGGCGCACGTACCACGAGGGTTGGGGCCTGGTGTCCGCGGCGCTCATCATCCTGGGCTTCAACGCCACGTTCATCCCCCAGTTCCTCCTGGGCAACAACGGCATGCCGCGCCGCTACTACGAGTACCCGGAGCGCTTCCAGGCGCTGAACGTGGCCTCCACGGCGGGCGCGTCCCTGCTGGCGTTCGGGTTCATCATCATCGCGATGTACCTGACGTACGCCCTGGTCTACGGCAAGGCGTCCGGCAAGAACCCGTGGCGCAGCAAGGGCTACGAGTGGATGTCCGAGTCGCCGCCGCCGACCCACAACTTCGTGGGGCCGCAGCCGGTGTTCCCGGAGGAGCCCCACTTCTACGTGGACCCCAAGAAGGCCGAGGTGCCCGATGCAGTCTAGCTCTCACGCCGCCGGGGGCGCCCTGCCCGTCCCCCGGCTCGCCGGCCACTTCGCGTCGCTGGAGGTGCAGAACCACGCCGCGCGCCTGGGCATGTGGCTGTTCCTGGCGACGGAAATCCTGCTCTTCGCCGGCCTCTTCATCTGCTACGGCGTCTACCGCTTCCTCTTCCCGGAGGCGTGGGCCGCCGCCAGCCGAAGCCTGGACCTGACGCTGGGCACCATCAACACGGTGGTGCTCATCACCTCCTCGCTCACCGCGGCGCTCGCGGTGCACTACGCGAAGGAGGGGAAGAACAAGATGGTCGCGGTGCAGATTGCCCTCACCCTGGTGATGGCCGTCGGCTTCCTCGTCATCAAGTACTTCGAGTACCACCACAAGTTCGAGATTGGCACGCTGCCGGGCCGCTTCTACTCGTATGAGGGCATCCAGCTTCCGGGCGTGCCCCTGTACTTCACGGTCTACTTCTGCTCGACGGCCCTGCACGGTCTGCACGTCGTCATCGGCATGATCGTGCTGGCCTTCTCCATGGTCCGCGCGCTGAAGAAGGCTGACTTCGGGCCGAACAACTACACGATGGTCGAGCTGGGCAGCATGTACTGGCATCTCGTCGACCTGGTGTGGATCTTCCTCTTCCCGATGCTGTACCTCGTTTGAAGGGTTCCTCCACCATGGGCATTGCCAACGAATCCCGGGAAGAAGAACAGAACATGCGCGAGGAGCACCACGGAGCGGGCCGTTACTGGCTCATCTGGGGCCTGCTGCTGGTGCTGACGGTCGTCACGGTCCTCACCGGCCGCATCCACATCCCCACGTGGGGCCTGGTGCTGGCGCTCGTCATCGCCTCCACCAAGGGCACGCTGGTGCTGCTGTACTTCATGCACCTGATTGACCACCGCGGCGCCAACCGGCTGGTCTTCGCCGTCTCCATCCTCTTCGTGCTGCTGATGCTCGCCATTCCGCTGGTGGACCTGGGCACCCGCTACCGCGGCGCCACGCCTCCGGGCTCGACGTACAGCGACCTGCAGGCAATCGACATCGGCGCGGACGCGGAGGAAGGCCGCTACGGCGGCGGCCTCCGCAAGGAAGGGAAGATGGGCGAGGAGTCCGGCGCGCCCAAGCAGTAAGGCAGCCGGGGCGGCCCACCGCCCCACGCCACCCGCACGCGGCGCCGAGGGACTCCCCCGGCGCCGCGTTGCTTTTGCGGGCTACAGCATCACTTCGAAGTTCAGCGCCAGCGCGGTGTCGGTGGACACCTTGCCCGGGGGCGGCGCGCTGTCGTGCTTCACCAGGAAGCTGGTGCCCAGCGACAGCTTCTTGGTGAGCCCCACGGACAGCTGCGTCTGGCTGTTGAAGAGCATGCGCGAGTCGCCGATGACGCTCACCAGCACCTCCACGTCCTCCTTGAAGGTGACGTTCTGCGCCAGGCCGTAGCGGAACACCGCGCCGAAGCGGGGGCCGCCCAGGTCGACGTCCGGCAGGTCCATCCGCGTGGGGTAGTACTGGAAGCGCGTCTCGTTGGCGTAGCGGAAGGCGGCGTCCGTGCGGAGGTAGGACTCGCGGCCCTTCTCCTTCTTCTCATCCCACCACAGCACGCCCAGGCCGCCTTCGCCGAAGGTGCGCGACTCCACGCTCTTCACGTGGTCCGTCTCCGCGCCCGCCAGCAGGTAGCCGCTGATGACCTCGGTGAAGCGCCGGTCGCCGCGCAGCTCCAGGCCCGCGTTGAACGCCACCACCTGGGACACGGCCTCCTCGCCCGTGACTTCGGGCGGACGGCTGCGGCCATAGGAGCCGTAGGACTTGATGGCGTAAATCCAGTTGTCCGTCGTGCGCTGGGCGCTGGCCAAGCCGCTCACCGTCAGGGTGGAGGCGTTGCCCGTCAGCGAGATGAGGCCCAGGCCGACGGTGACGTCCCACTCGCCCTGCTTCTTGTCGGTAGCGGGCGCGGGGGCCGAGGCCGGGGCCGGAGGCGGCGCGGTGACGGCGGCGGCGCGCTCGGCGGCCTCGGCGGCGCGGACGCTGGCCTCGGCGGCGCGCTCAGCGGCGATGGCGGCGCGCTCGGCGGCGGCGGCGGCGCGCTCCTCCACGCTGAGGGGCGCGGCGGGCGCGGCCTCGGCGGCGGGAGCCGGCGGCGTGGAGGGAGCGGGCGCAGGCGTCTGGGCCTGCAGGGACGTGGCAATCAAGAAGGCAGCGGAAAGCATCGAATCTCCAGGTCAACGGCGCCGGCGAAAAGCCTGCCGCCTTCCTGCTTCAAAGGCCCTCCGCGCTTCAATGGCTTAATGGTCAAATTCGGACATGTCCCGCGCCGCCACACCGGGTGGGTCCGTTCCCACCGCCTCGCAGGTGGCGCTTGAAAGAAGAAGCCCCATGCCCCTGCGCCCCGCACCGCTCCTGCTGCTCTGCGCCCTGCTCGTCCCCGCCGCGGCCTCCGCCCAGCGCGTCACCGTCCCGGTGGACGTGGGGGTGGGGCCCGCGGCCTTCGCCTTCTTCGGCCCCGTGTTCGAAGACCAGCCCATCCACACCGGGCTGAAGCTCTCCGTGGAGGCGGTGCTGGACAAGGCGTGGCTGAAGAAGAACCAGCGCCGCGTGCCCCCGCGTTACCGCAAGTACGCCAAGAGCCTGGATGAAGTCCGCATCTCCCCGTCCATCCTCATCCCGGACGCGCTCATCATCTCCCCCAAGCTGCGCGACACCGGGATGTACGGCGCCACCTGGAAGCCGCTGTCACTGGGGGTGCCGCTGACGTCCAGTCCGGCGCGGCTGTCACTCGGCGCGGGGCTGCTGCTCACGTACGTCTACATGCACTCGGACACGCTGCCCGACACGCACTTCGTGCGGCCCGGCGCGGAGGTGGGCATCGACCTGGAGCTCCAGCTCTCCAAGAGCTTCCTGCTGGGCGTGGGCTGGGAGTCCGCGTTCTACGTCCCGCAGGAGCTGGGAGGCCTGGGCCTGCCCGAGCGCCTGCGCGATGGCATCTTCCACGTGGGACAGGCCTACCTTCAGCTCCACTTCCGCTTCCCCTACACGGTGCGCCTGTAATGCGGAGGGCAGGCAGGCCTCACGGGCCCTCCAGGGCTGCTGCGAAGCGCCGCGCGCGCGGCTACCCTGCCACGCCATGCATCTGGTCGTCGCCAACGAAGCACAGCAGGCCGAGAGAGACCGCCACACCTACGCCGCCTGGGGCTCGCCGCTCACCGTCGAGCAGTTCCTCGAACGGGAGCAGCGGCTGCGCGCCCACGCCTGGAGCCGGGACACCCTGCGCACCTGGCTGCTGTGCGACGACGCCGGCCGGGTGCTCACCTCGTGCGAGACGTTCCGCACCCCCAGCTACCTGCGCGGCCCCGACTGTCAGACGACGCGCGGCGACAGCTTCGTCATCGCCAGCGTCTTCACCGAGCCGGCCCTGCGCGGGCACGGCCATGCCACGCGGCTGATGGACCGGGTGGCCGCGGAGCTGGAGCGCACGGAGCCGGACGCCCAGGCCGCAGTGCTCTACTCCGACGTGGGCGCTCGCATCTACCGGCGCTCCGGCTACCAGGAGGTCCCCGCCTGGGACTGGCACCTGCCGGTGGGCAATGGGCCCGTGACGCGCAAGGTGGACGCGCTGCTGGAGGACGCGGACGTGCCCTCGGCGCTCGAGCGGATGTGGCGGCCGGAGGTGCCCTTCTACCTGTGGCCGGACGCCACGCAGGTGGACTGGCACCTGGAGCGCGAGCGCATCTACGCGGAGCTGCTGCGCCGCCCTCGTCCCCGGGCCTGCGGCGCGGTGGTGGGCGCGTCCACGGCGCTGTGGGCGATGGTGGCCCGCCACGGAGAGCTGGTGGTGCTGATGTTGGACGCGCGCTCCGAGGACGACGCCGCCGCGCTGCTGGAGGCCGCGGGGGCCCAGGCGCACAAGGCCGGGCTGTCCAAGGTGGTGCTGTGGGAGGAGCCGGGCACCATGCCGTGGGTGGCCCGGCTCCCCGAGGCCAGCCGCGAGGCCCGGGACGGCTCGCTGCCCATGGTGCGGCCCCTGCGAGAGGGACTGCCCGCCGCCGTGGACATCCCCTTCGCTCGCGCGCTGTGGGCGTGAGGGTCCGGCTAGGATGCGCGAATGGCCCGCAGAACCCGCATCATCGAGGGCACGTGGAACTGCACCTCGTGTGACACGAAGTCGATTCGCGCCCGGCACAAGCGCTGCCCCCAGTGCAACAACCCGCGCGAGCTGACGGGCAAGGAGTCGGAGTTCGACTTCGGCGGCGTGGACGCGGCCAGCGGGAAGTCGCTGCGTGAGGGCGTCACCGACGCGTCGGCGTTGGCGCTGGCCCAGGCGGGAGAAGACTGGTTCTGCGCCTTCTGCGGCGCGGCCACGCGGGGCGACACGACGCGCTGCAAGCACTGCGGCGCCGAGCGCACCGACGACGCGAAGGCCGCCCCACGCCAGGCCTTCGACGAGCCACCACCACCGCCGCCGCCACGTCCCGCGAAGCCGAAGCGCAAGGCGCGGCTGCTCCTGGCCTGGGGCTCGCTGTTCCTCTGCTGCCTGGGTGCCGGCGCCTTCGCGCTCTGGGCCAACACGACGCATGAGCTCCCCGGCGAGGTGACGGGCACGGCCTGGAAGCGCATCGTGGTGCAGGAGCGCTTCACCCGGGTGACGAAGCGGGGCTGGCGCGACGAGCTGCGCGCCGTCACGCCTCGCATGCCCGTCAACGGCGCCGGCGAGGTGGCGGGCGTGGCCAACATCCGCGACTGCGTGTCCATCCAGCGAGGCACCCGCCGCGTCCCCGACGGCACGGAGCGGGTGTGCCGCACGAAGTCGCGCAAGGTGGCCTGCGGCTCGGAGGAGAAGTGCCGCCGCAGGGACATGGGCAACGGCTTCATGGAAGAGGTGTGTGAGGACGTGACGAAGTACTGCCGCGAGTCCTACGAGGACTGTCAGAACGAGACGCGCTACCGCCGGGAGCCCGTGTACGCCGACCAGTGCACCTACGACACCCATGCGTGGAAGCCGCTGACGCGCCGGGAGGCGTCCGGCACCGACGATGCGCCGCGCTGGCCCGAGCTGGCCGTGGGCGCCGCGGACCGGCTGCGCCGCGAGGAGACGTACACGGTGCGGCTGCGCTACGAGGACGACGGCGCCCATGAGCACGTGCTGAAGCCGCGGGGCGAGCGGGCGTTCCTCGCCTGGAAGAAGGGCCAGGGCGCGCGCCTCACCGTGACGAACCTGGGCACGGTGAAGACGGTCGTGCCCCTGTGAGTGACGCCACCCCCAAGCCCGTGGAGTGCACGCGCTGCGGCGCCTGCTGCGTGGCGCCCGACATCGCCGCGCTGGACAAGCCGCTGGGCCTGCGCTGCCCGCACCTGCGGGAAGACAACCTCTGCGACGTGTACGAGGAGCGGCCCGCCATCTGCCGCGACTACCGGGCGGATGAACTCTGCACCCTCATCGAGGCGCCCACGCTGGAGGAGCGCGTGGAGAAGTACCTGGGCCTCTTCGGGCTCCAGTCGGAGGCCCGGGCCTCGCGCGAGCAGGGCTGTGCTTCCATGCGCATGGCCCGCCGCGTGGCCAGCCTGCCCCGCCCCGGCGGCGCGAAGGACTAGCGCGACTGGTGGCAAGAGCGCTTGTCGTCCCCGCGCACGGGCGTTATCCCCCGGCCGTGCGATTCCAGCCCACCCAGCCCTTCGTGCCCGCGCCCGGCCTGGCGAATGAGCACGCGCAGACCATCTACGCCTCGCTCGTGCGCCCCACCCGCGTGCCCGCGCTGCGGCGCGAGCGCCTGGAGCTGCCGGACGGCGACTTCGTCGACCTGGACACCTTTGACGGCGCGGCGGGCGCGCCCCACGTCGTGGCGCTGCACGGCCTGGAGGGCTCGTCCCGCGCGGGCTACGTCACCGCCATCCTGCGAGGCGCGCGGACGCGCGGCTGGGGCGCCACCGCGCTCAACTTCCGCTCATGCAGCGGTGAGCCCAACCGGCTGGCGCGCTCGTACCACTCGGGCGACATCGATGACGCGCTCCGGGTGCTGAACGAGACGCGCGCCCGCGTCACCGGCCCGCTGTTCGCGGTGGGCTTCTCCCTGGGCGCCAATGTGCTGTGCCGGCTGCTGGAGTCGCTGGGCGACGACGCGCCCGTGGAGGCCGCCGCGTCCGTCAGCGCGCCGTATGACTTGAGCGCCTGCTGCCGCAAGCTCGACACGGGCGGCCCCTTCCACCGGCTGTACCGCGAGCGCTTCCTGCGGACGCTGAAGCAGAAGGCGCGCGACAAGCTGCGCCACTTCCCGAGCGCCTTCGACGGCCGGGCCATGGAGGCGGCGCGCACCATCCGCGCCTTCGACGACGCCGTCACCTCCGCGCTGCACGGCTTCCGCGACGCCGCCCACTATTACGCGGAGTCCTCCGCCGGTCCCCGGCTGCACGCCATCCGCAGGCCCACGCTGCTGCTGAGCGCCGCGGACGACCCGATGCTGGAGCTGCCCGTCATCCCGCCCGCCGCCGCCGACAATCCCCACCTGAGCGTCGTGGTGACGGCGCACGGTGGACACGTCGGCTTCGTCGGAGGCCAGGTGCATAGGCCCCACTTCTGGGCCGAGGCGCAGGTGCTGGCCTTCTTCGACGCGGTGCTGTCCTAAGCCGCGCGCGGGCTGAGGCAGCGGCCTCGGCTCAGCCGAAGGACCACAGGATGCCGAGCTTTGCGGTGGGCTCGATGTTGCTCAGGCTCCAGCCGTGGAAGTTCGCGGGCTCCAGCGCGGCGCGGAACTGCTCGTCCACGCCGACGATGCCAGGGCTGTAGAGCCGCATGATGCTGAAGCCGCCGCGCACGAAGAAGGTCAGCCGCTTCGGGGCCTGCCATTCGAAGCCCAGCAGGGCGCTCGCGTAGGAGTAGCCCACGCGCTCCAGTGAATGGATGGGCATCTGCGTGCGGTCCACGATGCGCCGCTCCAGGCCCGCACCATTCGCGGGCCGCGCATGCCCCGCCTCCAGCGTCAGCGCGGGCGTCAGGCTGCCCTTCCAGGGCAGCAACGTGAGCCCCACGCGCGCTCCGGGACGGACCCCATTGTGCGTGCCGCCCACGTGGAGCCGGAGCATTCGCATGGGCCGGAAGGAGAGCGACAGGCCCGCGCCCTCAGGGGCGCTGGCGTCCAGCATCAAGCCGAAAGGCGCCAGCCGCTCCGGGTCCTGGGTGCCGCGCCGCTGGAGCCCCGAAGCCGCCGCTGTCTGCGCCGTCAGCAGCACCCCGACCACTGCCAGCGCGGATACCACCCCCATGCCCTGCCTCCCGTGACGCATGCCCCGTCCCGCCCGTCCTCCCAC
>NZ_JABXEO010000013.1:0-135545 GCF_013372585.1 Myxococcus sp. AM010 | reverse complement strand
GTCTGCGCCGTCCCCTCGCAGTTCGGCGGCCACCGTCGGCAGCTGCTCCGTCCTGCGGCCGAAGACGTGGCGCTCCAGCGTCGCCATTTTCGCCTCCAGCGACGTCAGGCGCTCCTTGAGTTCCTCCGCCTCTTCGCGCCAGGGACAGTAGTGGTCTTGAGGGAGCTCGCGCGGCACGTAGCCTCAACACGCCACGGCGCGGAGGCGTCCCGGGCCGGGCGCGTCAGGTGCCCGTGCGCCCGGGAGGCGTCCAGGCGGGCTGACGCCGCACCTGGGCCACGTCGATGCCGTCCAGCAGCATCGCCAACTGCGTGGCGTCCAGGTGCACCACCTGCGCGCCCGCGTCCACCGGCGGTAGCCGGAAACGCCCCGTCTCCAGCCGCTTGTACAGCAGCACGAAGCCGCCCCGGCTCCACGTCAGCACCTTGACTCGGTCTCCCTTGCGCGAGACGAAGGCGAAGAGGTGGCCCGAGTAGACGTCCTCGCCCCACTCGGCGCGCACCAGCGCCATGAGGCCGTCAATGGACTTGCGCATGTCCACGGGCGCGGTGGCCAGCACCACGCGCACCGACGCAGGAAGGGCGAACACCGCCTCACCGCCCCAGCGCGGCGACGAGTCGGGCCACGTACCCCACGTCAACGCCCATGGCAAAGCGCAGGCGAGCCCCGCCCTCCGTGACGACTTCGACGAGGGTGGTGCTCGGCTCCACGGGGGCCGTCACCTGGACTGGCAGCAGGCGGACCGGCTCGGCCTTCGCCGCCAGGTGCCGGCGCCGACGGTACACCCACGACTGCACAGTGCTCAGCCGCACGCCCCGCTGCCGCGCGAACTCCACCTGCGTCAGCCCGCTCGCCTCGAAAGACTCCGCGACCTGGAACCACTCCTGCTTCTCCACCGACTTCGACATGCTCGCCAGCGTCCACGGCGGCGGCTCTCGCCTCAACGCCTCTCAGCACGTCGTTGGCCGGACGCTTACGCTTGGGCCGCAGAGGGCCGAGGTGCGGCGCGCAGCATGCACAGGCTGGGAGCCACACCCGCCGAACCAGGACATGGCGGCGCCGTAGCTCACGCTGGCGGGAGCCAGAACCAACTCCCGTTCGATCGGAGCGCGCCAGCGAGGAATTCAGAAAACGAGGCCGCAATCTGCGAGCAGTAGTTCGGGTCCGGGAACGCCTCGCGGTAACCATCGCGAAGCGGATACCGGCCCGCCTCTTGGTGACTCACGTCGAGGAGGATGTAGTTGCTGTCAACCAACTCGCACAGCGCGTACCAGGACTCTGGCCCGGACCTGTCGGTGTCGTCCTGAAGGAGCACCATCCGCGCGCGACGGATTTTCGCCAACGGGTAGAAGGCGAATTCAGGGTTGGTTCTATCGAACAGCTTGGCGCCGTCGCAGTGCAAGTAGAAGGCGCGAAGGTCCGGGTCCAGGCGCCACCCGACCCTTTGCTCGAACGCTTCGATTTGTGCCGGGGTCGCAGGCGGGTTGGGGAAGTGGCGGCGCGTCACCTCTTCGAGCAGGGCGGGCATCGACATGGGTCTACTCTCCATAGGGGTAGTCCACCCCAGCAGTCGTCCACGGCGGGTTGTTCGCATAGCACTGGTTGTAGAGCCCCAGTAGGGTCTCGTGGAGGTCCTTTGGAAACGGGATGATGTTGTCCCAGTCGATGGGGTTCCCTCCGTGATGGAGGTCGCGGATATGGTGGCCTGGGAAGTTCTCGCCTTTGGCGTCCGTGGGCCATTGACCGAACCGCTCTCCCCATCGAGCTCGGAACTCATCGCGGAAGTTTTTCCACTGGGACCTGGCCAGATCGTTCTGGCCCTTGGTGAGCGTCGCGTAGTTGCAACAGCAGTGCGTCATCCCAAACCGGCTCCCGGCCCGCAGGACCGTACCCGCGAAGTCCATCTTCAGGTCCGCCAGCCACATGCAGCCCTGAAGGGCGTGCCCGCTCCCAGCGCACTTGTCGCGGCAGTAGTTCATAAGCTGGGCGCTGCACTGCCATGGGCCGAAGTACATGACGGCGCGAAACTGCCCCCGCCCGGCACGTTCACCAAAGGGCCGATCCACTTCCGGGCCGAGGCATCCGGCCGTGCGATGGGCCCCTCCGCACATGCGGCGAGGAGCCACACAGTTGCCAGGATTGGGAGGATGCGCGTGAAGTGCCAATTCTGCATGGTGCACAGCCTACCGCGACAAACGGAAATGGTTGCTCCCATCCTGTCGTCGGTCCGCTATGACATTACTGATTCGTTCACGCAGACCGTGCGGCAGTGGTTGAGCACACAATCCTACGTGGCCTAACGCGAGTTCGGGCTGTTGGCCATTGAGAACGTGACGAAGAGGGTCTGGTAATGACGTTGGAAGAACGGGTCGAGCAGTTCGCTCGGAATGTCGCGGCCCAGACTGATGCCATTCAGCGAGGAGATTCCAGGACGGGGAACAAGCACGCCAAGCAGTACACCGCTGCGCTTCAGGCACTCCGCGCGCAGGGGGATACTGGGCGAGACGCCCTCTCCGTGCTGCTGAAGCATCCGCGTACGGACGTCCGAGCCATGGCGGCGGCGTTTCTGCTCCGCTACCGGACGGAAGAAGCCAAGGCGGTACTGGAAGCGGCAGCGAACGATGGAGGGGTTGCCGCCATCGGAGCGATCATGACACTTCGACGCTGGGAGGAAGGCACCTGGGCGCTCGATCCGGAGTAGCCCGCATCGAGGAGACGGGGCTTCAAAACCGCCGAGAGGCGCCCCTGGCGAGTTCGATTCCCGTGCCCTCCCGGCGAACGCGTCCCCTCACTCCGCGGATGCCCCCCGCGCCGAAGGGACAACCCAGCGCAGCGGCGCGGCGGGGGTGTGGAACTCGGTGAGCTGGATCCGCTCCGGGCCAATCAAGTGGCCATCGGGCGTCTTGAGCTCCAGGACATGCTCGCCCACGGGGAGCTCGATGAGCAGCGGTGCGTGGCCTCGGCGCTCGCCGTCGATGATGACCACCGCGCGCAAGGCCCCCTCGCCTCCCACCGTCAGCGCCCCTGAGCCGCCACTCGCCGGGCGCGCCGGGGCACGGACCAGCCGCTTCGGGGGCGGCTCCTGCGCGCGCGGGGCCGCGCGTGTCACGGGCGCCTGCACTGGAGCGGGCGGCAAGCGCTCGGCCGGGGCGACTTCGTCCTTCTCCGGAGCGGGCGGCACCGGCACGGAGACGGGCTGCAACGCCGGCACAGGCGGCGCGACCTCCTGCCCAAGCCGCCAAGGCCACACGGCCACAAGCCCCCCCAGCGCGAGGACGGCGAGCCAGGGCCACCGTCGGCGCTGGGCGCGCTGCTCGATGCGCGGTGGGGGCGTGGCGCTGCCCCCCGTCGCAGTCCCTGGCTCCGGAACGACGACCCCGCCGAGGAGCTGCTCCACCTCCAGGAAGGAGCCCGCCCACCCCGAGACGGGCCGCGCCCTGGCCTCCTCCTCCTTCGCCCGGACCCGGGCCATCCACTCGCACAGCAGCGCGCGCCCTGCTCGCCCGCTCCGGGCCGCGAGCACCTCGCCGGTCGCCTCGGCGAACTCCGCCGCGCTCTGGAAGCGCTGATGCCTCGCCCTCCGCACGGCTCGCGCGATGAGCTCTCGGACGTCCGCGGGGAGCGCGTCCGACAGCTCCAGCTCCTTGCCCGCCAGCAGGTCCGCCATCCGGTCCTCACCCGCCAGCGGGCTGTGCCCCGTCAGCAGCGCGTGCAGCACGCACCCGAGCGCGAAGAGGTCCGAGCGCCCATCCAATTCGCCCCGCGTCACCTGCTCCGGCGGCATGTACGCCGGCTTGCCCTTCGTCAGCCCCGCCAGCGTCCGCTCCTGCCTGTCCCTGGCCAGCGCGATGCCGAAGTCCGCCAGCTTCACGTCGCCCGTCCACGACACGAGGATGTTCGAGGGGCTCACGTCCCGGTGGACGATTTCCAGCGACTCCCCCGCACCATCCTTCGCCTCATGGGCATACTGGAGCGCATGGGCCACCTCGGCGCACACATGCAGCGCCAGCTCCACCGGGAAGTCCTCCCCCACCTCGAGCCCGCGCTGCCGCAGCCGCTCCGCGTCGACGCCGTCCACGTACTCCAGCACCTGGTACGGGACGCCCTCCACCACGCCATAGTCGAGGATGGACAGGATGTTGGCGTGGTGCAGCCGGCTGGCGATCCGCGCCTCGTCGAGGAACATCCGCGCCTGAGAGGGACTCTGCTCGTGCTCGGCGATCAGCCGCTTGATGGCCACCCGCCGCGCGAAGCCCCCTTCCCCTGTCGCGCTCGCCTCCCATACTTCTCCCATCCCGCCCCGCGCGAGCTGTCGCACCAGTCGATAACGGCCACCCCACTCCACGCTTTCACTCCACCCCTGGAGGCTCGCTCCGGTGAGTCAGTCCCGACCGTCAATATACCGCCGCCGCGCGTGGCCCTCCCCCCGGAGATTCCCCCTCGCTGCGCTGCTCCTGGGGCTCTGGGGGGGCGCCACGCCCGCGGCCGAGCCCCCCACCGCGCTCCCCTCGGTCACGCTCTTCGTCGTGGGGGCCCCCGAGGCGCGCGCCTCCGTCCAGGCGTGGGCCCAGGAGCAGCCCCCCGGCGTGCCCGTGACGCTGCGCCTCGCCGGGCTCCCCCCGTCCACCTCCCGGCCCGGAGGGGATGTCCAGCTCCTGGAGGTCGAGCGGCACCTGCAGGAGGCCCGGCGGCACTACATCAACGCGGAGTTCGCGGAGTGCCTCCAGGACGTCGGAGATGAAGGGGTGCTCCCCAGGACGCTGAGCCAGGGGCACCGCGAGGTCGCCGCCCGCTGGCTGCTCTGGCAGGTCGCCTGCCAGGTGGGGCTGCGGCGCGAAGAGGCGGCCCTCCAGGTGGCCTCGGAGCTGGGCGTGCTCGGGCTGGAGCTGCCCGCGGACATCGGCGTGCTGCCTCCCGACGTGGGGCGCGTGCTCGTCACCGGCGCGGAGCAAGGCGCGGCGCGGGGGCGCACCACGCTGCGCATCACCTCCGACTTCAGCCCCGCGCGCATCTCCCTGGATGGGCGGCCCGGCGTATGCACCGCGCCGTGCTCACTCGAGGTCCTGGAGGGGCGACACGTGGTGCGCGTCGACGCGGAGGGACGACAGTTCGCGGTCCAGGTCATCTCGGCCAAGGGGCCCGAGCTCGCCGTGGCCTTCACCACGCTCCCCGCCTCGCCCGAGCTGGCCGCCGGCCAGTGGGCCGCGCATTACGGTGAATCCTCCGCCAACCTGGACTCGGCGGGCTCGCTGCGACTGCTCTCCACCGCGCTCCGGGCACCGCGGCTCGTGCTGCTCAACGCCGAGGCCGAGCGCGAGGGCTACCGCCTGCGGGGCGCGCTGGCCATCCATGGGCGCGCGGCGGCTCGCACGGAGCGCCAGGGCGAGGTGACTGCCCTCCACGGGACGGCGGAGGGCGTCCTGAGGGACCTGCTCATCCAGGGCCAGGTCGTCGAGCCCGCGCCGGCCCTCTACCAGCGGCGAGACTTCTGGATCGCCGTGGGCGTGGCCGCGGTCATCGCCGGCGCGACGACCACCGCCCTGCTCTGGCGGCAGCCTGCTCGAACGGAGGTGGGATTTTGAGAAGGCGCATCCTCGAGGGGCTCCTGGCCCTGGCGCTGCTCACCGGGTGTAACGAGGTGCGGCAGGTGCGGCTCACCTTCGGCGCGGAGGGCGAGGGGCTCGACGGCTTCCTGTGCCGGGAGGACGACGGCGCCTACGTGCTCTCACGGGCGGTGCCAGCCGGGGGTGGGGCCGTGCCCGCCTCGCTCGTCATCGACTTCGTCCGGCTGGGGGGGCTTCCGGGGTGCCGCTCGGGGCAGCTCGTCAGCTGGTGCGCGGACCATGACTGCGCGGTGATGCCCGAGCACCGCGTGTGCATCCCCACCCCGCTGCCGGACATCACCGATTTGCCGCGCGCCGAGGCGCGGGAGGCGGTGCGCGAGGCGCTGCGCAGCCTGTCGGGCGCGGCCATCTCCAGCGAGGCGCCGGATGAGTTCATCATCGTCCGCACCACGGCGACCCTCCAGTCCTGCGACGAGCTCGAGGCCGGCGGCGTGACGGCGCTGCGCGAGGAGGCGCTGGTGGGGTGCGCCTATAGCTGCCCCGTCTCCCTCAACGCCATCGAGGGAGACGTGTACCTGGGCTTCGACACGCTCACCGAGCAGTGCGCCCAGGGCGTGCGCGTCTGCGCCTCGGGGGATCTGCACTGGCGGCCCTGAGCCTCAGCGCAGGTGGTGCCGGTGGAGCAGGTCGATGAGGTAGCTCCTGTCCATCCGCGCCAGCCGCGCCGCCAGCGAGACGTTGGTCCCCGCGCGCTCCATCAGCGCCTTGAGGAACTGGACCTCGAAGTCCTCGAGCACCTGCTGGCGGGCCTCGCGGTAGCCGCGCTCCAGGGACAGGGCCACGGAGGGCGCCGGGGGCGATGACGCCTGGGCCGCGCCAGGGCCTCCCGCGGCCTGCTCCAGGGCGGGGGGCTCTCCCATGGCGAGGATGGCCTCCGCGTAGTTGCGCAGCTCGCGCACGTTGCCCGGCCAGCGGTGCGCCAGCAGCGTGGCCATGAGGGGCGGGGGCACCAGCGCCGACAGCGGGCCGGTGTACCCGGCCTCGCTCAGGAAGTGCTCCACCAGCAGGGGGATGTCCTCCACGCGTTGGTGGAGCGGGGGGACCTCCAGCCGCACCACCGCGAGCCGGTAGTAGAGGTCCAGGCGGAACGTGTTGGCGTTGACCTCGGCGCGGAGGTCCCGGTGGGTGGCGCTGATGACGCGCACGTCCACGGACAGCTCCTCGCTGCCCCCGAGCCGCCGGAAGCGCCGCCGCTCCAGCACGCCCAGCAGCGCCGTCTGGAGCGCGGGGGACAGCTCGCCAATCTCGTCCAGGAAGAGCGTGCCGCCCTGCGCCCGCTCGAAGACGCCGAGGTGGCGGCGCTCCGCCCCCGTGAAGGCGCCGCGCTCGTGGCCGAACAGCTCGCTGGCGACGAGCCCGGGAGAGATGACCCCGCAGTCCAGCGTCACGAAGGGCTTCTTCGCGCGCGGGCTCTCGTCGTGGAGGGCTCGGGCGATGAGCTCCTTGCCGGTGCCGGACTCGCCCTGGAGCAGCACCGAGGCGTCCGTCCGCGCCGCCCGGAGTATCTGCGCCATCAGCCGCCGCATCGGCGCGCTCTGGCCTCGCAGCGGCCCCAGGGCCCCGGAGTCGTGGAGGGACACGGTGCGCGTGGGCCCATCCCCCACTCGCAGCGAGGTCCGCCCGAGCGTGAGGACGGTCCCCGGCGCCACCGTTCCGCGCTCCAGGAGCGTGGGCCCCACCGCCGTGCCGTTGGTGGAGCCCAGGTCCGCCACCGCGACGCGGTCTCCCTTTCGCGAGAGCTCCAGGTGGTACCGGGACACCGTGGAGTCCGCCAGGCGCAGCTCGTTGCTCTCCGCCGTCCCCACCGTCACCGTCTCGCCATCCGCCGTGTGCGAGCGGCCCTGGTCCGGGCCTCCCACGACTTCAATGGTCAGCGTGCGGATGGGGAGCCCCATGGGGCGATCCGGGCGCGTCGTTCCGCTGGACATGGCCCGCGAAGCTAACACAGGGCCGACTGTCGGCTGCGTCCCCAAGGGGTGTCGGTGACTCCCTACAGGCCGCACCCCACAAGCAGGGCCGCGCGCAGCGAGCGCTCCCTCGCGCGGCGCGCTGGTACGTCGCTTGCCTAGGCCCCGACCGACAACCGTGGCACCCACTTGGAGGTCCAGCATGAAGAACCCCGCGCAGTCCCCGTCCACCGGCCTGAGTCGCGGCTCCAGACGGAGCAATCGCGTCCTCGGGACGCTCCTCCTCTTGCTCGCGAGCGCTTGCGGCGGAGCGGACACCGGCGAGCCGGACGCCGGAGCGCCGGACTCGGGCGTGCCCGACTCGGGCGTGCCAATCGAGCCCGCGTGCCCCAACAGCGCCGACGATGGCGTCTGTCTCACGAAGGCGCGGATGACCTACCTCGACGTGCGCTACGACCTGAGCCAGCCCGTCTTCGTGAACAACCGCGTGCCCATCCAGTTCGGCATCACCTCGACGAGCCTCAACCCGGCCGCGCCCGCGACCCGCAACGTCGCCGTCAGCTTCAGCTTCATCGAGGCGAACCCCGCCAACCCCGCGGAGCCCATCGAGTGCGCCTCCAGCGCCATCGACGTCGATCTCGTTGGCGACGGTCAGGAGCAAATCGTCGATGGCTTCATCTGGCCGACCTCGCTGTGCGGGGCGCTGGTGGACAAGGCGGTGAACCTGCGCGTCACCTTCGACGGGGACGAGCCGGACACCGGCATTGACTACCCGGCGGTCACCTTCACCGAGGCGGCCCGCGGCGCCGAGCTCAACCAGGCGTGCCGGGGCGTCGCCGACCTGTCGGCCCCGGACCTCCGCCGAGGCTGCGTCTACACCATCGACATCGAGCCGACCCCGACCGATGGGACCGACAAGCTCATCGATGTGCTCTACGACTCCATGGAGCCCGCCTCGTCGGTGGCCATCCTCCCCTACGTCGCCCCCGACGCCACCGAGGAGAAGCTCGCGCCCAGCCTGGTCGTCCAGTCGACGCTCGTCGTCAACGGACGCGACCCCTACGTCTCGGGGCTGGCGCCGGAGGACGTGCCGCCGGAGCTCGAGGCGAACGCGCCGGGTATCACCGGGGACCTCCAGTTCGGCCAGGAGCCCGATGAGCTCGAGGCCCTCACGGCCATGCCCGCGCGCGCCACGCTCCGGTACGAGCTCGCGCCCGAGGGCGCCGAGGGCGGCTGGCTTCCGCTCACCGTGGGAGACGCGAGCTCGGAGCTCGGCCGCGTCGACGAGGTCGTCATCGAGCAGTTGATGCCAGGCACCGCGAACACGTTCGCCCATGAGCTCTTCGCCGAGGGGGCGACCCGCGCCGCGCTGCGCGAGGGCGGCGCGTGGGCGGACGTCAGCGACTTCGCGGTGAGGGGGTGCTTCGTGGCGGACTTCCCGCAGGAGGGCAACGAGGGACAAGGGGACACGAGCGACTGCCACGTCGTCCCGGTCGTGCTGGTGCGGGAGACGCCGGAGTCCTCCGCCGCGACGTCCATCAGCTTCGACCAGGAGTTCACCCGCAGGCTCGGGAGCTCGAACCGCATGAGCATCGCGGTGCAGCTCACGACGCAGAACAGGCTTGACCGCGCCGGTGCCGCCAGCCGCATCGAAGGCGCGGTCGAGCTCGAGGGCAAGCTCGGGCGTCCGTACTCGGTCACCATCGCGCGTGCCGTGGGGCAGGCCACGCTCGGCGTGGACCCGGGGGAGACGGGCTACGAGCTCACGGTCGACGCGTTCAACCAGCGCATCCACAGCTTCTCCCAGAGCGCCCCCAGCCTCGAGCACGAGGAGGAGTTCTCCGCGGCGAAGTCCTTCGCGTTCCCGAACCTCGGCTTCGGCTTCGGCCCCGTGCGCATCGGCTTCAAGATCAGCCTCGGCGGGGAGGTCGGCCTGACGACGAACGACAGCCTCTCCGTCTCGACGGACGCGGCGCGGTGCGGGGAGCTGCTCCAGAGCGAGGACGCGCTCGGCATGTGTGGGGCGATCGCGCGCACCATCACCCCCGGGTTCAACTTCACCGCGTCGATTGAGGGCGGCATCAACGTCCGCATCGTCAAGGCCGCCGTGGTGGCCGACCTCGAGCTCGTCAACACCGACTTCCCGCTCACCGCCTCACTGGCCTTTGGCCAGCGCGACAACGGGAGCCTGGTGGTGCTCGGCAACGCCAACTGGGAGCTCGGCATGCAGCTCATCCGCGGAAACGTGTCCATCGTGGGCCGCGTCGGGATTCGCCGCTTCAGCCGCACCCTGCGCGTGCACCTCTTCAGCTTCAGCTCGCGGCGCTTCTCCCAGACGCTGCTCGACCGCTCGATGGACTTCGCCGAGGTGCTCGAATGAACGGGCGGATGATGGGCATCGCGGCCGGGCTCGGGCTCGCGACGATGGGAATCGTGGCCGGGACGTGGGATGGCCCGGAGGAAGGGGCGTCGTCGGCCGTGACGCACGCACCGACGGAGCCCGCGCCGGGCGCCCCCGAGTGCCGCTTCGAGCGCCAGGACACCGCGGCCTTCGCCTTCGAGTCCACCGCCACCGTCGACCATGTCCCCGCTCCGCGAGTGGAAGACCACTTCCAGGGCCACTTGAGCTGGGTCGTCGTCGAGGAGGCGCAAGCGGGCCGCCCCGCGCTGCTGCGCGCGGCCCTGAGCGCAGTGGTCCTCGAGCAGGCGCTCTCCCAGGAGCGGGTGAGCGCCGTGGAGCTCGAAGACGGCCCCTTCTATGTGCGGGTCGATACGCGGTGCCGCTTCACTGGCATCGGGTTCTCCCCGCGCTGGAGCGGCGGGAGCCGTCGCCTGGTGAGCACGCTCCTGGAGAGCCTCGAGTTCGTGCTGCCCGGCGATGACTCGACGCACTGGAGCGCCGAGCAGCGCGACGGGGTGGGCGTCTACACCGCGGAGTACCGTCGTGACGAGGCGCCGGGGGGCGCGGCGCGTCTGCTCCGCACCAAGCCGCGGTATCAGCTCGACGACACCGCCCAGCGCCTGGGGCTGCGCGTGCAGGTGCTGGGCGCGACGGCCGAGGCGGACTTCGACGCCGAGCGCGGCGGCTGGATGCGGCGCGTGGAGGGTCAGGAGACGATTCGCATCCACCTCCCTGGAGAGGCGCCGCAGGGATTCACGCACCGCTTCCACCTGGTGCGCGAGGACGGGCACTTCGTCTCCGTGCGTGACTCGGTGGCGCCCGGGGAGGCGGACTTCTCGGACGTGTTCGAGTCGGACCCGACGACGCCGTCGCCCGTGGATACGGAGCTCGCGGCGCTCGACGCTGGCGCGGCGCGCGCCCGCTTCCTCGCCTACTTCGGCGAGGGAGGAAAGAACGCCGTGTTCCCCGCCGCGCGCTTCCTGGCGGGGTGGCTCCGCGCGCACCCGGAGGAGAGCGCCGCGCTGCTCACCGACCTGCGACGCGGGGCCATTGACGAGGCGGCGCGCTCCGCGTTCTTCCTGGCCTTCGAGCTGGCGGGCACCGAGCAGTCCCGTCAGGTGCTCGCGGACGCGCTGGTCAGCAGGGACCTCTCGGCGCTCGACCGCAGCCGGGCGGCGTCCGCGCTGGCCGACCACGGCGAGCCGTCGCGGCAGGCGGCGGACCTGTTGCTCGCACAGGCCCGGGGGTCGGATTCGCCCATGGTCGCGAACGTGAGCCTGCTCGGGCTCGGGAGCATGGCGGGGCGCACCCGGCCTGGCGACCCGCTGCGCGACGAGCTGCACGCGGCGCTGCGCGAAGAGCTGGAGCGCGCCGCGGGCAGCAACGACGAGCTCGCCGTCCTGGACGCCATCGGCAACAGCGGCGACGACGCGTTCCGTACGGAGCTCGACGAGCGGCTGAGGACGGGGGCTCCCGCCCTGCGGGGGCGCGCGGCCGAGGCGCTCGGACGCCTCTCGCCCGAGGTCACCCGGCCGCTCCTCGTGTCGCAGCTCGAGCGCGAGCCGAGCCCGGGGGTGAGCACCACCATCCTTCGGAGCCTGAGCCACATGGCGCCAGGAGCGGAGCTCGACCTGACAGGGGCCGAGCTGGCCCTGGCCGGGCGGAAGCTCGCCAGCGCCTCCAGCGTGGAGGAGCGCGCGGGGGTGATTGAGTGGGTGGGCCGCGCCCGCGGTCAGCTCGAGGCGCGCCGCGTCCTGGCCGCCCACTTCCCTCGGGAGCCGAGCGTCCATCTCCAGCAGCGCATTGGAGCGTTCGTGACCCCCAGCGAGCTGCGCGAGTTCATGCGATGACGCCCGCGCGGACGCGAGCCTTCGCAGCAAGTCTCGCGTTCGTGGGGCTCGTGGCGTGCGCTGGGGGGGGAGCGCCGCCACGAGCCCCGCTCGACGGGGGAGAGACGTTGTTCACGGCGGAGCCCGTCGCCTTCGGCGCGGACGGGCTCACGCCGCCCCTCTCCATCCCGCCGTTCGCTGGAGCGACGGTCGCGCTGTGGGCCAGGAGCGAGCCGGGCACCTGCTTCGCGCTCGCCGCGCTTGAAGACTCCGCGGGCCGGACCTGGGTGGGCAAGCGAGAAGCCGGCCCCTACTGCACCGACTGCGGGGTGCGCACCTCCATCGCGCAGGAGGAGGCGCTGTTCGTGCTCCCCAGCGGCGAAGGCTTCGCGCCGCGCGAGGGCTTCACCGTGCGCTTCGGGCTCATGGCCTGCGAGACGCTCACCCCGACGAAGACGGGAGGCGCGCCTCGGCTCCAACTGACCTGGCTGCCGCGCGCGCATCTTCCGGAGCGCGGCCGTCTCTCGCTGCGCTTCCTGGTGTCGCGACACTCCATGCTCCTCGGGCAACCCGAGCGACAGCGAGAGCTGCTGGAGCGCGTGAATGCCGAACTCGAGGAGGCGGGTTTGGAGGTGACGCTGGACGCGGTCGCCGAGCTCCCGGACGCGGCTCCGGAGGCGCGCTTCTGGACGACGGAGCTCGCAGAGCTCTCAGCCCTGCGGGAGCGCGCGCCGCCCGCGCTGGACGCGACGGTCGACATCGTCTTCGCCGGGTGCCTCCGGTACGACGACCCCTTCTTCGGACCGCCCGTGCCGGTCGACGGCTTCACCCCTCGCGTGGGAGGGGGCGCAGGCCCCGCGTCGGCCATCTTCATGCCCGGCCTGCGGTGTGACGCCTTCAGCAGAGGCCCGGCCCAATGGCCACTGGACGGCTACGCGCGAGTCCTCGCGCACGAGCTGGGGCACTTCCTCGGCGTCTACCACTCCGTCGAGACGGACGGCACGACCGACCTCCTGAGCGACACAGGCGAACAGAACATCATGAATCCCAACCCGAGCCGCGCCGGCGCTCGGGGCTGGAGCCCCTCCCAGAGACGACAGCTTCTGAGTCACCCTTGGGTTCGCCCGGCCCCGGCGCCGCGTCCATAGGCTGGCAACCGCTTCACCTCCGCGCGGAGGCACCGCTCGAGTCCAGCCGCCGCCCTGCGTGGTGCTCATGCGCGCGGGCCTGCACCACGCGCTGCCTTGCTGGTGGTGACCGGCCCCGCTGCAGCCAAGGGCCCCCGAGCCCTGCCGTCCCCGCCCTTGTACCTGCGCCGAACTGAAGGCCAACGCCGGGCGGCGCGAGCGTCAATGACCTCTTCAAGGTCAAGCCCCGAACGGGCTGGGAGGCCGAAAGCTCGCGCCCCGATGACACCCGCGAGTGTCTGGGCATTCACCGATAGCAAAAGTTTTCACCGAGCCAATCCCAAGACATATGCGGCGCTCCGAGTGGAACATGAACCCATCATCACCAGACTTCACTCCCCGTATGCTCGCCGACGCCCCGGCAACCCAGCCGGGCAGCTCAACGAGGACGATGCACCATGTCGAAGCGATTCTTCTGGGCGCCTGTCGCCGCGATGGCGCTGGCGGCCTGCGGTGGTGACTCTCTTTCCGCAAGCGATGAGGCCACGCGGCCCATGCTGAGCGAAGCGACTCCCTCCGATTGGAACAAGGTGGCCCCCGGAGTCTGGGAGCGCACGCGCGAGGACGGCGTCCGCGAGCAGGTGGGCGTCGGCACCGAGGCCGCCGAGTTCGAACTCCAGCGCGTCCGTGGACAGCGGGCGCTGCTGGCGCAGGCACAAGAGAAGAGCGGCGCGCTGGCCGCCTTCGACCGTCAACTGAAGGAGCGCGACCGGTACATCCGCGTCCTGGAGGCGAACATCGCCGAGGCGCGCGCGACGGGCGTGCTGGAGCAGACTCCGGACTCGCTCCCCCGCTTCGCCCAGGCCGGCACCGAGGGTTCGCCCTCCGGCAGCGTGTGTGGCGGCAACTACAGCTTCAGCGTCCAGTTCAGCTACCAGATGGCTGGAGGCACCGTCACCACGCAGGGCAGTTGGTCGGAGTTCGGCCCCTTCTCGCCGTACTCGAAGGAGCTCTACGTCTACGCGAAGGGCTGGCTCTACAGCCCCACCGACCCCGACCCACACGAGACCTCCGACTCCACGGGCCTGTTCTCGGGGACGTGCTGCGTGAGCGTCGACACGACCGCGTCGGCCTACCCGACCTTCACGCCGGTGATGGAGGGCGGCGGCGTCGTCCTGGGGGCCAACGGCTGCGGCTTCCGCAGCTACCGAGCCTGGAACTACTGAGCGGACCTGACGGCGGCCCGCCGCTGGAGCCCCCAGGGCGGGCCGTCGTGTGCCTCAAGGCGGTGCCGCCTTGGGGATGTCACATCCCGCGGGCCTCCGGTGTCTCCAGGTCGACGGAAACCGACACCAGGAGAAGTCATGACCGCAGTCAGGATTCCCCCGAAGGAGATCACCGGGCGCTACGGCGCAATCGTGAAGAAGTTCGCCAGCAGGATGCTCGGTCAAGTCCCCAAGTCATTCGGCGTGATGTGACACCATCTGCCGGTGCTCAAAGCCAACATGGGCTTCGGGCAGAAATTACAAAAATGGGACCAGAGCACCCCGCACAAGATGGCCCGGCTCGACGAGCAGGTGACGCTGCGCCGGTAGCGGGCCTGGCTCGGGTCGGGTCGGGATTCGCGCCGGGAAGCGCCCCTGCCCCACCGGGCGCTCACAGTCGGCTTCAGTTCACCACAGCGCCGTCCATTGACACTGACAGTGAACACATGCGCTCCTCGGGTATGAGTCACCAGGGGGCGCCCATCCGTGAGCCGAGCGACGTCAAAGTCGGTACGCCGGAGTGAGTCGACCCGGCCTTCGGATTCATCCAGACCCGAGCGCTCGCCGTCAGAGCGGTCTGCGGCTGGCGTTCCCGCCTTCCTCCGCGGCCGGCCTGGAGAGCGTGCCCCTGGCGCACGCGCCCGCCCCAACTCCGCAGCGGGGGTCCCGCGCTACATGCGAGGTGGATTGGCCTCTCCCCTCGGACCTCCGCTCCAGGCGAAGTGCGCGGCATGTGGGTCCGGAGGCGGCGCGTGCGCGGCGTGCGGGGAGAAGGACGCGGTACAGCCACAGGCGGCCGGCGGCACCGTGGAGTCACGGCCCACGGCCATCCGGCGCGAGGCCCATGCGGGCGTAAAGGATGCCAGCGCGCCCCTCCCCCACTTCGAACAGCTTCAGCAGGCCTTCGGCCGCCATGACCTGTCAGACGTCAAGGCCCGCGTGGGCGGTGAGGCAGCGCTCGCGAGCGACCGGATGGGGGCCCAGGCCTTCACGATGGGCAATCACATCGCCTTTCGTGGCCCGCCTGACCTGAGACTGACGGCGCACGAAGCGGCGCATGCTGTTCAGCAGCGCTCCGGCGTACAGCTCCACGACGGCGTCGGCCACCCTGGAGACCCCTACGAGCGCCAGGCGGATGAGGCCGCCGACGCCGTGGTCCGAGGCGAAACCGCCGAGCCCATCCTCGACCGAGCGGTGGGCCCGTCCGGCCCTCCGGTGACGGGAACGTCTCCGAGCGCAGCGCCCGTCCAGCCCTTCCTCGCAGCCAACGTCCACCGCCTCTTCGAGCCGCCCGCGGCCCCCTCCCGAATGCCCAGGCCGCGAGGTGGCGGTGGCCCCTCCGACGGCGGCTCTCGCGAGTCGACCGAAGCCCGCGCGGCCCAGGATGGACAGTCCACCGACAGCGGCTCGGGGGCCGCGGGAAGCGCGCTTGGCGCCGCGGCGGGCCCCGCGGCGGATGCACTGACCTCCGGTCCCCCAGCGCCCACGAGCGACACGGCCCCCCCTCCAGGTGGTACCGAGGACGCACCGTCCTGCGCGGGCGGCGGCCCCCAGAGCGCGACCTGCTACACGGAGGACATTGAAGAGCCGGAGGAGGAGCCCGACCAAGAGCCTCCCGAGCCGGCGCCCACGGAGTCGCAGGAAGCCGCCTCCAGCGTCAGCCCCGATGCCGAGGAGCAGGACAACTGCCCCATCGAGGATGCCATCTCCGAGCAGGCGCCCTCCTCCACGGAAGCCGCGGCGCCCGCGCAGTCCACGCTGGACAGCAACGCCTCCGCCCCCGAGGCCGCCGAGGAGGGCGCCCCCAGGGGTGATGCCACGGCCGAACAGTCCTCGACGGCCACTGGAGGCAACGGCGGAGCCCCGGCGGAAGACGCGCAGGATGAGGCCGCGCGCGCGCCGCTGGACGAAGCCATCGCCACGACCGAAGGCCAGCGGTGGGACGCCGTGGCAACGCATGACAGTGCGTCCGCCTCGCTCGCCAATGCCGGGGCCGGTGTCATTTCGCTCCGAGGCGGCGTGCAGTTCGTCCCGGCGCCGGGCGCGACCTCGGCGGACGACGCGCGACGTGTTGACGCGAACTCACGCGCGGACGCGTTCTTCCTACAGGCGGCCAATCGAATCGAGGACGCGGTTCTCCTGACGTTGGAGGATGTTCCAGCCCGCATCGGCGCGCTCGCCGAGACGTACAAGGGCGCGATCTCCGCCTCCATGGAGGAACAGAAGGCGGCCATCAGCGCCAGCGTGGAGCAGGCACGCGGCGCCGCCACCGCCCAGGCCGAGGGCGCCCGGCAGCAAGTCGTGTCCGAGCACGAGGCCACCGTCTCCACCATCCACTCGGAGACTGACACCGCGCTCGAGTCGCTCCAGGCCGTCTACGACTCCGGCCTGCTGCTCGTTGACGCGCAGGAGTCCACCACGCTGGACAGCGTCAACGCCCTCTACGCCCAGGCACGCATTGCCCACGAGGCGCTCGGTCCGACAGTGGGCGATGAGTGCGTCCAGCTCGGCGAGGAGTACGCGGAGGAATACGAAGGCTGCAAGATCAACAAGAAGGACAGCTTCTTCGCGGGCTACCTCACCGACCGCCGCGCCGAGGCCCAGATGAAGGCCGCGCGCGAGACGGCGAAGGGCTACCGCAAGAGCCTGGTGGACACGGCCACGAAGCAGGCCGGCGAGGCGATGAAGGGGCGCCAGCGGGACCGCTGCGGCGTCATCGCCGCCGCCCGCAGTGCCCGCGAGACGCTCGACACGCAGCACGAGCAGCTCGTCGCCGCGCTCGAAAGCAGCCGGACACAAGCCCTGACGCAGGCGGAGACCACGCGCGACGCGATGATGGCCTCCGTCGACTCGGCCTTCATCGCCGAGCTGGCCCGGCTGGACCGCCACGAGCACGACCAGCGCCAGTCCGTGAATGACACGGGCTACCTGCAACAGGTCCTCATCGAGCTGGCGGCCTTCGCCTCGGCGGCGTCCATCCAGAACGCCGTGACGGGCGCCATCGACACCCTGGTGCAGGCGCTCTCGGGCGTGCGCGACCTGTTCGCCACGCAGTCCGCTCCGGAAGGCGCGCAGTTGGAGCGCATGCTCCAGCAAGCCACGGGCGGGCTCGAAGGGGGGCTGGATGGCCTCGTCTCCCAGGTGGAGCACGGCGCCGCCGGGGCCCTGGCGCGCGTGGACAGCGTGGGGAACCAGGGGCTGGAGGCCATGCTGCGGCTCGGCCAGTCCTCCGAGGAGGCGACGGCGGCCCTGGTGGCGTCTTTCACGGCATCCATGGGCGCGCTGGCGACGAGCGCGGCCACGGGCTTCAGCCAGCAGCGCGACGCGTTCGCCACCCAGACCCAGCAGGTGGCCTCGGACGGAGCCACCGGCCTGGAGACCGTCGCCACCGGCTTCCAGACGACCTGCTCGACGATCCTCACCCATGTCGAGAGCGCCCTCGTGGACTCCGCGGACGCGCTGGAGCAGAGCCTCCGCGACTCCAAGGCCCAGCTCGACTGCGACATCCCCGTCCAGGCCCTGGAGGCGGCGTCGAAGGAGCAGCCCGCCTGGAAGGGCGTGCTGGCGGTGGTGCTCATCATCGCCATCGTCATCGTGGTGGCGCTGGTCGTGGGCCCGGCTGTCATTGGCGCGGTGGGCGCGGCGGCGAGCGCGCTGGGCGCCGGAGCGGCCGCCGCGACCATTGGCACCATCGTGGGCGGTGCCATCGTCGGCGCGGCGACGTCGGCCACCATCCAGGTCCTCAACAACTGGGCGTCGGGCGAGCGCCTCATGGCGGGCGTGGGCAAGGCCGCGCTGATGGGCGCGATTGGCGGCGTGTTCGGCGCGGGCGCGGGCGCCCTCATCCAGAACGCCGTCAAGAGCGTGGCCCTTCAGTTCGTGGCCAACATCGCCGCGGACGCGGTGCTGGAGGTCGCCACCCAGCTCATCACCGGTGAGTTCTCCTGGCAGGCGCTGGGCATGTCGGTGCTCATGTCCGTCGTCACCGGCGGCTTCGGCGAAGTCCCTCGCATCAAGCGCGTCCAGCAACGGTGGATGGCTCGCGGCGCGGGCGTCGTGCCCGGCTCACGGGCCCGCGCCTTCCGCGAGTCCATCGCTCCCCGTGCCACACCGGAGAGCGAGGGCGAGACGACAGCGAGTCCGCGGCCCGAGACGGAGCCCGACGCCAGCACGGCGCCACGCCCCGAGACGGAAGCGGAGACCCCGGCGACGCCTCGTCTCGAAGCCGAGTCGGAGGTCGAGGTCCCTGGAGCGCCCAACCGCCATCCCCGCGCGGACGCGGACCTGGACGGCCAGACGGCTGCATCCAACACCACGAACCCGAAATCCCAAGGCGGCCCCGACACCTTCGATGACATCGAAGTCAACCCGAAGGGACGCGCGCGACAGACGGTGGGATGGTCTGGCGACATCAATACCCCTTCCGCGAGCTCGCCCCATCTCGAGTTCATCAAGAATGGCATCGACTTCATGGAGAACCTCTCCAAAGGGATGCGCGGCCGCCTGGATGAACTGGTCCACAAGGTGTATCCGGGCGACACCGCCGCCTTGACGGAGATCAATACTCGAATGCAGGAGATCACCAATGATCCGCTCCTGCAGACCGACCTCGGGCCGCTTCGGAAGAACTACAAGGCGAACCAGGCTGAAATCGAGCGAATCGAAGCACTCCAAGCGGACCTCTCCCGAGAGTACAGCCGGCTCAAGAACAACCGGGACTGGCTCCTCACGAGCATCGAGCGGCGCTCCGCCGCGAACGAGGCCAAGGCCGCGCAGCTCATGAGTGAATTGCGCACGACGCTATTGGGGGAGGCGCCCTCGAATGTCGCGGCGATCTCGGATGCACCAGCGATTACGCCTGAGGGAATGCAGGTCATCCGCGCCTCCGGCCGGACGGAGGCGGAGGTTCGCGCGGATATCGCCGAGCACTACCGGATGACGGGCAATGCGCCGCCGGAAGGCTTCTTCCTGACCCGGGGCCCAGCCGCGGACGATATGCGCGCGTACTATTCCCATGACGGCCGCTACATCAACCTCGGCGACGCTCCGACCTCCACGCTTGTGCATCACGAACTCTCACACCGCATCGAGCACGTCGACCCGGAGATCTCCGCGGCCTCCAAGGCCTTCGTCGAAGCCCGCGCGCAGCGGCTCGTCCAACCGGGGCAAGCCATCGCGACGCAACCATTGGATGTGCTCGCCCCGAAGCAGGGATACAAACCCCACGAACAGGCCTACGAAGGCGGGTTCATCAGCAAGTACGTCGGCAAGGTCTACGACAGCCCCGCGACCGAGGTCGTGACGATGGGCCTCGAGCGCTTCACCAGGCCCAAGGCCATGGCAGAGCTCTATCGTCAGGATCCAGAGCACTTCTTCTACGTCCTGGGGGTCCTTCAGCGGACGCGGACCCGCGCCGGCCTTCCGCTATCCTCCCCCAGTGGCACACCTGGAGATTGAGCGATGTTCCGCTACCGCTTGTCGACCCCACCCTCATCACCGTTCGCGCGCTTCAAGAAGGACGTCCTCGTCTGGCTCGAGGTCGACTACCGGGACCAGCGTGCGCGCCTTCAGTTCGAAGGCCCCACACCCCTCGTGACGGACGCCAGAAGGACGCTGTCGAAGGCAACGGGCTACCGCGAGCGAGAAATCGACGTCGACGGCACCCTCACGCCTCTCGATCTGCATGCGGCGATGAGCAGCGACGTCATGCAGCCGTTCAACCCGAAGCTGGTCGAGGGCGAATCGGTGCTGATGCACCGAAGCCCTCCGCAGCTGACCGCCGAGGAACTCACGCGCAGCTTCGCAAAACGGTTCGCGCTCTGGCTCGTCTCCGAGCTACCAGGGCCCGTCAAGGTCCGGAGTTACGAGTGGGAGCACCTCCTCGGGGGACTCCAGGGGACGCTGTTCGAGTGGTCCTTCTGGCGTCCCAAGTACCCGTCCGGTCAAGAGGCCGCCAGCGCCCTCTCGGTCCCCCTGGCCGAAGCGCTGGCCCATGAGACGGCGCGCCTCAAGGACGTGTACGAGCGCCGCCCTGTCGACCAGCGACTTGTTCCCCCCTCGCTGACGCCTGAAGCAGCGAGGGAAGTCGCGAACGTCTTCGTCGAAGCGCTCGACACCGCGGCGCCTGGCGATGATGGCGCCGCGGCGCTCATCGTCCGGCTCCACGAGAAGCTCCTCGCGCTCGGACTCATGAGCCGGAGACAGGCATGACCCCCAGCGCGCGAGACATCCTCCACGCCCTCCTCCAAAAAAAGGCTCGCGCGCGGAACCTTCAGCTTCACGGCGCGGACCTCACGGGTGCCCCACTCGACGGCCTGCGTGGAGACGGCTTGGACCTGGGCCAGGCCCGCCTCCACGGCGCCAGCCTGCGCGGCGCCCGGCTCTCCGCCTGTTCGCTGGAGCGCGCGGGGCTCGAAGGCGCCGTGCTGGAAGGCGCGACGCTCCGGCAGTGCCGGCTGGATGGCGCCGACCTGCGACGGGCGCGGCTCTCCGAGGCCCGCCTCGAGGACAGCTCTGCGCGCGGCGCGGACCTGTCCCATGCCGACCTGCGCAAAGCCCGGCTCTCGGAGACATCGTTCTCACGCGCCATCCTCCGCGACGCCGTGCTCGACGGCGCGGAAGGCGTCGGCGTGGAACTACGAGGCGCGGACCTCACGGGCGCGTCACTGCTGGACGTGCGGCTGGACGAGGCGGACTTTCGCGGCGCCGACCTGACAGGTGCCAACGTGTCAGGCGGGAGCCTCCGCCACGCGGACTTCCGAGGCGCCATCGTGGACGGCGTGCAGTGGACCGGGTGCGACCACACCGGCGCCCGCTTCGATGCGGAGGACGCCACCCCGCCACGCGCCCAGCCCAGCGCTCCCGAGAACTTCGACGCTCCAGCGATGGCCACCTGGCTCGGAGACCTGATGGAGCACGCGCTGCGCTCCGCGCCAGGCAGCGTGCATGGCGCGGCCACACGGGGCCCTGAGACACCCGCCGAGTTGTTACAACTCCTCGGCTCGTTGCAGCAGGACCTCGGCGCCCGCGGCGTAGAACTCCCGGACCTGACCGCACGCCTCCAACCGCTGCTCTCCGCCCTGGAACAGGGTGGCGATGAGCCGCCAGAGGAATGGAAGGCCTTGCTCGAGGGGCTTGACGAGAACGCCGAAGACGTCGTCCGCGCGCTGCTCTCCCGGCTTCAGGCACCTCGGTAGACAGCTCCCACCGTCTCAACAGGTCCCAGCCACTTCACCCATCGCATGAGGCGACTTGACTATCCGTCCTAGCCCCGACACCATACACGCACTGCAAGTCGATACGGCGTTCATCAATCGTTATCCACGCGGTGCGGTTGGGGGAGCAACGTGGCTGGCTTTTCCGCCATCTATTCAGTCGGCGACTCGCTGGTCTCCTATCTGAGACATGCCTATGAGCTGTCTCACGAGCCGGAGGGGCTGCCCACGTGCCGCTTCGAGCTCGTCCCCAGCGGGAAGATGGCAGGAAGTGAGAGCAACGCCCCGCCGGTCGAAGTCCCAGGCGTCACCCTCTTTCTCTACCGCGTCGCCGTCAATGAGCACCTGCGCAATGAGCCACGCGCGGAGGCGCCTCCGCCGCTCGCGCTGGACTTGCATTACCTGATCACGGTCTGGGCTGAGAACGTCGACGACGAGCACCGCATCATGGCCTGGGTCATGTTGCAGCTTCACACACACAACGCGCTGAGCGCCTCGGACCTGTCCCCCGTGGGCGTCTGGCGCCCGGACGAGCTGGTGCAAATCATCCCGGCGGAGATCCCTCAAGAAGACCTCTTGCGGATGTGGGACGCCTTGCGACGCCCCTATCGCCCTTCCGTCACGTACGTCGCCCGGGTCGTCTGCATCGACGTGCAGGGCAAGCCCGCTGGACGGCCCGTGGTGGCGCGGCGCTTCGAATTCACGAATGAGGTGCCCAGGCCATGATGCTCGAGCGCACCGAGAGCCGCGCCCTGGCCGCCATCCGCTTCCTCGACGCGGAGACGCAACGCCCCCTCACGGAGCCCATCACCGTCGTGGGGCAGGGCCTGCGCTTCGCGCGCAACGTCCGCGGGCTGCTCGTGGTGACGGACGCGCCGGGCTTCTCCGACTACGCGGCGAGCTTCGAGCTGCCAGACCCGCTCCCCGCCCCGGCCGCCTTCCCGCTGGTGGCGAGCGACCCCACGCGCCGCTATCTGGCCCGGAGCTTCACGCTCGAGTTGCCACGAGACGCGACGGCTCCGCCCACGGGCCAGCCGCTCCCGCCAGACTCCGTCTTTCGGCCGGTGGACGTCACGCTCTACCCGTCTCCGCTGATGCGCCCGTCCGCGCGCAGCGCCGTGGTGCGGCTCCGTGTCGTGGACGTCCACGACAGGCCCTTGCCCGGCGCGCTGGTGTCGCTCGCCCTGGCCGACCCGGAAATCACGCGCTGGGGCCTGTCGAACGAGCGGGGTGACGCGCTCATTCTCGTGCCCGGCATTCCCATCGCGGACTGGAGCAACCCCGAGGCCCCCATCCACTTCACCTTCAGCCTGGCCGCGGCCTGGGCGGCGTCGACACAGCCGCCCGACCCCGACGCGCTCGCCCAGGACTTCCACCCCTTGAGCAGCACCCTCGACGTCGCCGCCGGCGAAGAGGTCACCACCACCATCAAGCTCGATTGGGTCGAGCTCTGAACGCAACGAGAAAGTGGGGGCTCGCGTGCCTGAATATCTCGCACCCGGTGTCTACGTCGAAGAGACGAGTTTCCGAGCCAGGTCCATCGAGGGCGTCAGCACCAGCACCAGTGGCTTCGCGGGCCCTGCACGCAAGGGCCCCGTTGCCGGCACCCCGTCGCTGGTGACGAGCTTCCCCGAGTTCGTCCGGCTCTTCGGTGGCCTCACGGACCTGGATCTCACCGGCACCCCGGAGACGACCAACTACCTGGCGCACTCGGTCCGCGCTTACTTCAACGAGGGCGGCTCCCGCCTCTACGTGGCGCGCGTCTTCTCGGGGATGCCGGCCAACGCCACCGCTGGCGCGGATGTCATTCCCAACGCGGACGCGAACCTGCGCGCACGCTTCACCGCGAGGTTCCCCGGCCGCGCGGGCAACGGGAGCATCCGCGTCCGGGAGGTGCTCGCGCCGGCCACGGTCGGCGCCATGCGGCGCGCCCCCACGGGCAGCCTGGTCCGGCTGAATCAGACCGCCGCCTCGGCCGCGCGCATCGTGGGCACCCTGCCCCCGCCCTTCGACCTTCCCGATGGCACCACCCTCACGCTGACGTTCGACGGGGACACCGACGTCACCCTCACCTTCTCCGGGCGCAACGCGGAAGCAGCCGCGACGGCGGAGCTCGACCCCACGACGACCTTCCTTGAAGCCAACCAGACGCTCACCGTCACGCTCGGCGGACAGGCGCAGACCCTCACGCTGCCCACCGATGCGCCGCTGACACCCGCGGAGGTCGTGGACGCGCTCAACCGGCAGCTTCGTGGTGGTTACGCCCGGCTCAGCGGCGCCGATGACGCCGCGCCCGCCGGCCGGCTCATCCTGGGCACCGATGTCCGCGGCACCGGGGCGCTCATCCAGGTCTCGGCCAACCCGCAGCTCAAGCTCGACGCCCAGACGGTCGACAACGCGGCGGACCCGCAGAGCAACGTGAGCGACCTGGGCGCGGTGTCCCTCGCGGACCTCCAGGCGCTCCTGGGCGCCAACGCCACGGCGTCCGTCGAGGGCGACGTGCTCGTCATCAGCCACCCGCTCCCCGGTGCCAGCCACTCGTTGGAGGTGGCCTCGGTGAGCTCCAGCGCCCTGGGCCTGGACGCGGCCACCGAGGAGCCCGGCACGGACGGCACGGCGGGGGTGACCTGGTGGCTGAAGCAGGCGAACGACACCTGGTCCAACGGCAGTGACACGTTGCCGCTGCCGAACGACACCGCGTCGCAGTTCCAGCAACTGCCCGGGGACAGCCAGTTCGTCACGCTCACCGTCACCACGCAGGATGGGGACGGGCAGGAGCGGCTGTACGACGGGCTGGGCGTGGACCGCGCCCATCCCCGCTACCTGGGCCATGTGCTCACCGCTTCGCCCGCCACGCTCTCCGAGCAGATGGAGCGGATGTACGCGTTCGAGGCGGGCACCGGCGTGTCCGCGTTCGCGCTGCGCGCGGCGCTGGCCGCGGGCCCCTTCATGCTCACCGGCGGCTCCGACGGGAGCGAGCCGGGCGCGGCCTCGTACGAGGACGCGTTCGAGCGACTGGGCGGCGTGGAGGACATCTCCATCATCGCCGCGCCGGGCTCCTCGGCGTATGCCTCCGCGCAGGCGGTGCGGCTGGGGCTCATCAGCGCCGCGGAGCGACGCCGTGCCTATCGCATCGCGGTGCTGGACACGCCGCGCGGATACGGGCCGCAGGACGCGGTGGCGCTTCGCGCGCAGGTGGACTCGACCAAGGCCGCGCTCTACTACCCCTGGGTCGTCGTCGCCAACCCGCTGGCCGGGCCCGAGGCGGCCGATGTGCCTCGTGAAATCGCGCTGCCGCCGTCCGCCTTCCTGTGCGGCATCTACGCCCGCAGCGACATCGAGCGCGGCGTGTTCAAGGCGCCCGCGAATGAAGTGGTCCGTGGCGCGCTGCGCTTCGAGCAGGACATCCACTTCGCGCAGCAGGAGACGCTCAACCCCCAGGGCGTCAACTGCCTGCGCTTCTTCCCGGGACGCGGCTACCGCGTGTGGGGCGCGCGCACCGTCAGCTCCGCCCCGGAGTGGAAGTACGTGAACGTGCGGCGCTACTTCAACTTCCTGGAGCGCTCCGTGGACGACGGCACGCAGTGGGCCGTGTTCGAGCCCAACGGCGAGCGCCTGTGGGCCAATATCCGCGAGACGATTGGCAGCTTCCTGGAGAACCAGTGGCGCACCGGCGCGTTGCTGGGCACCGACCCGAAGCAGGCGTTCTTCGTGCGGTGTGACCGCACCACCATGGACCAGAACGACCTCGATAACGGCCGGCTCGTCTGCCTCATCGGCGTGGCGGTGGTGAAGCCCGCTGAGTTCGTCATCTTCCGCATCGGCCAGAAGACGGCGGATGCCCGGACCTAACGCAAAGGACCCGCCGCCATGCCTACCCGCCCCACGCCCTACGGCGCCTTCAATTTCGAGATCAGCTTCGACGGCACGTCCTTCGGTGGGTTCTCCGACGTGTCCGGCCTGAGCACCGAGGTCACCCTCTCCGAGTACCGCGACGGCAACGACCCGGAGAACCACGTGCGCAAGGTGCCCGGCGCCTTCAAGACGGGCGACGTCACCCTCAAGCGCGGCGTCGTCGACTCGAGGGCCATCTGGACGTGGGTGGAGGACGTCCGCCGCAACGGTCCGCTGGGCCGCAAGGCCGCCGTCACCATCCGCTTGCTCGACGAGGCGCGCAACCCCGTGCAGTCGTGGAAGCTGGTGAACGTCACGCCGCTGAAGTTCACCGGCCCCACGCTGGCCGCCAAGGGTGGCGGGGACGTGGCCATGGAAGAGCTCGTCCTGGCCGCGGAGACGGTGCGGATGGGCTTCCCGGACGTGGACTGAGCGGAGCGACCGGGAGAGCTCCCAGGCCATGCGGCGACTGACCTTCGAAGTCACAGAGCGCGTGGCGCCCACCGCGCCGGAGCGGATGGACGTGGCCCTCTTCGTGGGCTTCGTCCGCCGCCGCCCGGGCGCGCCCGTTCCCGCCGCGCTGTCGCGCTACCTGTTCGAGCAAGGGTGGATGACCGCCCCCACGCTCCGCGTGGACCCCAACGATGCGCAGGACCCGCTCACCGACGTCCCCCTGCCCTTCGAGAGCTTCGCCGCCTTCGAGCGCGTCTTCGACTGGCGAGCCCGCGCCGGCCTCCCCCCCGACGAGTTCACCGCCCTGGGAGCGGCGGTGCAGGCCTTCTTCGTCCAGGGCGGGCGCAAGTGCTACGTGGTGCGCATGGCGGACCCGCTCACGCCAGGGGCGGAGCGCGCCACGCGGCTCGGGCGGCTGAACCTGCTGCTTCCGGGCAGCCGGCTGCCGGCGCCTCCCGGCATGGAGCACCCCGCGTCCGCCGTGGACCGCGCGACGTGGCACGGCGCGGCCCACCTGTTCGGCCTGCAGGATGTGTCCTTCCTCTGCCTTCCCGATACGCCCGAGCTGGTGGCGGATGCGCCCGAGCCACTGCCCATCCCCCGCCTGCCACCCGCCGGTGCCCCGGGGTTCGTGGAATGCGCCACGCATGGCGCGGCCACCGGGTCCGAATGGAATACGCCGGAGCGCTCAGCGCCGCGCTGCGGACTCACGGCCTACCTGGACTGGGCGGCCTTCCTCGCCGTGCTGGCCGAGCTCCTCCGCGACAGGCGACTGCGGGAGACGCACCTGGTCGCGGCGCTGCCGCTGCCCTCGGCAAGCCTGGTCTTCGATGCGCCCGCGGGCAAGCGCGCCGCGACGCAGGACCTGGGCGCGTTCCTCCATGCCAGCGGAGTGCTCACCCCGTTCCAGAGCGCGTTCATCCAGCTCGCCTATCCGTGGCTGCGGACCGCATCCTCGGAGGGGTTTCCGGAGCGGCTGGCGGCCCCTGACGGGACGCTGACGGGGGCGCTGGCACGCAACGCACTGCTTCGCGGCACCTTCCGAAGCGCCCTGGGACTGGGGCTCGCGGAGGTACGGGAGGTCTTCCCAATCCCAACACGCCTGGACCAGGAACCACGCGAGCAGGGTTCGCCGCTCCGCGCGCTGGGCGAGCGCGTCACGCTGCTGGGGCCCACGCCCCGCGGGATGCAGGTGTTGTCCGACGTGACGTCCAGCCAGGGGGTCAGCCACCGTCAGGCGCCGGTGAGCCGGCTCATCTCCTCGGTGCTGCGAGCGGCGAGGCAGCTCGGCGCGGACCTGACGTTCTCACCTTCGAACGAGGACACCTGGTTGGCGCTGCGCTACCGGATGGAGTCCGTGCTCGGCCGGTTCTTCGCGGAGGGCGCGCTGCGAGGAGCGACGCCGCGCGAGGCGTTCTCCGTGCGGTGTGACCGGACGACCATGACGCAGGACGACCTCGACAACGGGCGGCTCATCGCGCTGGTGGAGCTGGCTCCCGCGGCGGCAATCGAGCGGGTGCAGGTCCTCCTCTCCGCGTTGGAGGGTGACGTGTCGCTCCAGCAGGAGGAAGCCGCATGAGCGGAGACCTCTGGCCACTGCACACCTTCCGCTTCGAGCTCACCTTCCAGCCCGAGCCGCTGTCGGGCGGTGGCCCGGAAGAGGCGCCCGTGGACGGGGCGTTCTCCGAGTGCACGGGGCTGGAAGCCACCATGGAGCCGAAGGCCATTCGCGTGGGCGGCCACAACCTGGGCGCCGTGCAGCGCGCCGGGCCGGTGAGCTTTGGCACCGTGGTGCTCAAGCGAGGCCTCTCGTCGGGCGAGCGGCTGGCTCGCTGGTTCATGAGGGTGACGGGCGGCGACTACGGGTACCGGTGCACCGTGCGAATCCGCCTCAAGGCCCCGTCCGAGGACGGGGGAACGCAGACGGTGCTCACCTACAAGCTGGAGCGCGCCATGCCGGTGAAGTTCAAGGCGGCCGACTTCAACGCCCGCGCGACGGACGTCGGTATCGAAGAGCTGCACCTCGTTCACGAAGGACTCTCCCTGGAGGACTAGCGCGCCATGCCAGACACGACTCCCGAGAGCGCGAGCTTCATCAACGAGAGCAACGGCGAAGAGGTGCTGGTGCACTTCAACCCGAGCTCGCTCCAGTACACCGTCACCAACAAGCTCCAGGACGCCCAGGGCCAGGAGAACCAGCAGTTCGTCTCGGAGAGCAGCGCGAAGCTCACGATGGAGCTGGTCTTCGACACCACCGGCACGGGCGCCAACGTCTGCGACCACACGATACGCATTGCGCAGTTCATGGGCGCCAAGAGCCAGATTCCACCGGACGTCACCTTCCGGTGGGGCGCCTTCGAATTCACCGGCCTGGTGGACACCTATCGGGAGACCATCGACTTCTTCGCATCGGATGGCGTCCCCCTGCGCTCGACCGTCTCGGTGGGCATGACGCGGCAGCAACGCGTCTTCTCCAGGGGAGCCGAAGGCGAGCGTTCGCGGCAGATGGCCGCTGCGCGCAACCAGCCCATCTCGCGCGCCGTCGCGGAGCAGAACAGTGAAGACAATCCGCGCTTCCCCAGCCAGGACGTGATGACCGTCGACCCGTCCGTCCCGCTGGCCCCGCCCACCGCGTTCGCGACAGGCGGAGCCCTGAGCGCGGGCCTGGGGGGTGGAATCGGCGTGGGTGCGGGGCTGGGCGTTGGCGGTGGCTTCTCAGCCGGCGGAGCCTTCTCAGCGGGTGCGGGCGTTTCCGCCGGTGGCGCCTTTTCAGCAGGCGCCTCGTTTGGAGGCAGCGCCTCGTTCAACGCGGGGGCCATGGCGGGAGGCTCAGCCGCATTCGGAGCCAGCACATCCGCATCAAGCCCGATCTTCTCCGCGGGAGCGTCCTTCTCCGCGGGCGCCAACTTCCCCGCGACCACGGGGGCATCCGCCTCGGGCTGGACCGCGAACGCCTGGTCTGGCGCGCAGTCCTCCGCGGGCCTCTCCGCCACTGCAGGCGCGTTCGCGGGACTGCGCGCCGGTCCTCCACGCACCTCCGTCCGACTGGAGACCGTGCGCGCCACCGGGCATGTGGACACCTCCACCTACGAAACCACCGGAGACGGCGTCTTCGAGCTCGGAGGACGCGCCCGGGTCACCAGGCCCCGCTTCGGCGCGACCCTGCCGCCCCGGGGCCGCCTCCGCTTCGAGGGAGATTGAGTCATGTCCATCGTCTTCGACGAGGTCCAGGGGGCCGTCGTCTCGGGCTCCACGCCCGACGCGAGCCAGCGCCCGACCGCGGAGCCAGCGCTCACGCCGCCTCCCGTGGATCCGACATCGATTGCCCGCGCCATCCGGCTCCTCACGCAACGCAAGGCCCGGCTCTTCGCCGACTGAGTCCGCTCCCCGCTCCCCATGACTGACGCCACGGCACAGCCAGAACATCACCGCCCCACGGTGCGCATCTTCGGCAAGGCCGACGCACGCGTCACCGGTCTGGTCAGCAGCATGCGGGTCGAGGAAGCCGAAGGCGGCCTGTGCTCGCTCGAGCTGCGCTTCGAGGCCGTCGCGCGCTACGCCGACACCCAGGCCGAGCAGGTCTTCGAGGACGAGCAACTGCTCAGGCTCGGGGCACCCATCGGCATCTACACCGGCCCCGAGAGCGCCCCACAGGAGATTTTTCGCGGCGTCATCACCGGAATCGAAGCCGTGTTCTCGCAAGACTCCGCGCCCGAGTTCGTCGTGCTCGCCGAGGACGCCTTGCAGAAGGCAAGGCTCGCGCGGCGCACGCTGGTCCACAGCGACCTCACCCTGGCCGAGCTGGCGGAGAAGCTCGCCCGGGACCTGGGGCTGACGCCCGTCATCACAGGCCTTCAAGCGTCCCTGGGCCTCCAGGTCCAATGGAACGAGAGCGACCTGGCCTTCGCGCGGCGGCTGCTGTCCACGCGGGATGTGGACCTGCAGGTGACGGGTGACGCGCTCCACGTCTCGCCACGGAGCGCGGTGCGCCGGGGCACCCTGGAGCTGAACCTCTACGCGGAGCTGCGCCGGGTGCGCGTCACGGCGGACCTGGCGCATCAGGCCACCCAGGTCACTTGCACCGGATGGAACGCCATCCAGGGCGCCGGGGTCTCCGGCCAGAGCGCCGGCTCGCGTCCCGGACCGGGCGAAGGGCGGACCGGCGCGGAGCTGCTCCAGCAGACGCTGGGACCTCGGACAGAGCACCTTGGCTCGCTGCCCGTGTCCACCAGCGACGAGGCCACCGCCATCGCCAGGGCCGCCTTCGATGCGCGCGCCCGGCGCTTCGTCCGCGTCGACGCCACCGCGGTGGGCACCCCCGCGCTCCGCGTGGGGACCCACGTGAGGCTCAGCGGCCTGAGCGCCCGCTTCGACAACACCTACTACGTGGTCCGCGCCAGCCACCGCTACGACGCCCTCCACGGCTACGAGACGGACTTCGAGGCCGAGTGCGCCTTCCTGGGAGCGCCATGACCGACACCGCACACGCACTGGAGCGCCGCCTGCTGGGCGCCATGCTCGGCACCTATCTGGCGAAGGTCGTGTCCGTGGAGGACCCCGAGCACCTGGCGCGCGTTCAAGTCCGCCTGCTCACCGCGCCCGAGGGCCTGGCCGATGCGGACGTGGCCTTGTGGGCGCGGGTCGCCGTGCCGTTCTCCGGCAGTGGCTGGGGCGCGCTCTTCCTCCCGGACAAGGATGACGAGGTGGCCGTGGTCTTCGCCGGCGGCGACCCGCGCCAGCCGCTCGTCGTGGGAGGCCTGTGGAACGGGAGCGCCCGTCCGCCGGAGACGCCCGGAGGAAAGCGCGTGGACCGTTACGTCATCAAGGCCCGGAACGGCAGCCGCATCGCCATCGTCGAAGCGAGCGAGGGCACCGCGCAAATCACCCTGGAAGTCCCCGGAGGCGTGAGCGCCACGCTGAACCAGTCCAGCGGGGGCGAGCTCACGCTGGAAGCAGCAGGCAACACCGTCACGCTCGCCTCGCAGGGCGTCACCGTCCGGGCCGCGACCAAGGTGTCCGTCACCGCCAGCGAGGTGGAGGTCAGCGCCGGTCAGGTCACGGTCAACGCCGCGATGTCGTCCTTCACCGGCGTCGTGAAGTGCGACGTGCTGCAGACCAACTCGGTGATGGGCGTGACGTACACGCCAGGGGCGGGCAACGTATGGTGAGCCACCCCGTCAAGCTGCGCGGACTCATCTTCGACGGCGCCACCGGAGCCCCGCGGGCGGCCCAGCGCGGCGCCCCCGCGTTCATCGAGCGGCAGGACCAGGAGTTCGTTCAAGCCATCTTCGGCGAGCTCAGGTCCGAGGAAGGTCGCAAGGCGCTGGCGGGCACCCTCATCTCCGATGGGACGCTCACCGCCCAGGGGCTCAAGCTGCTCCAGCCCGTTCACGGCGTGTTCAACGTGGCCCTGCTGGAGGCCTGCTGCGACGTGTTCGGTGAGCCTCGGGTCGAGGCGACCCGAATCGAAAGCGCGGGGCTCGTCATCCGACGTGTGGGCGCAGGCAACACGCGCGAGGCCTGGGTGCGGCGGGACGGCAAGGTCGCCGGCTGGGTCGCGCTCGAAGGTGAGGAACAGGAGCGCGACCCCGACCCTGGACGGCGTGAAGGGCCCGCGGGCCCCGGCCCCGCGGACGTCCGGCGCGAGCTGCTGCGCCTCATGCGGGCCACCAGCCGGGACCAGGAGAGCGTGACCTCTCTCTTCATCGCACCGCCCGACGCGTGCGCCGCGGCGAAGCGCACCGTGCTGTACGGCCTGCTCCAGGTGGCGAGCGGCGAAGCACCGGAGCGCACGTCCAACCCAGGGCCCGCCTTCGACGACGCGCAGGTGCGGAGCCTGCTGTCCCCCTACTTCGCCGCGGGAAAGATGGTGGACTGGACAGGGCTCGAAGGCCTGTCGGTCACCTACCAGGACGTGGCCCAGCGCAGACTGCCGCAGGCGACGCACGACAAGCTGTCCCTGTTCATCGACTTCCTGCGCGGACTGGTCGCGGTGTTCGACGCCTTCCAAACGCCCGCGCTCATGACGGCGATGAACCGCGTGCAGCTCGACCATGGCAACGGCCAGAGGCGGCCCGCGGGCACGGTGCTCGCCGGGCTGGCGGAAGTCCTGGTCCAGGGGAAGACGGGCACGGTGGTGTTGCCCCGCTCGTGGACGCAACCCAACACCTCGGATGCCGCCCAGGTCCTCCAGGCAGCGAAGGCCGCCACCGCGCCACGGATGCGGGACCTCATCCCCCCCGAGCGGCGCTTCGAGCGGCGTGGTTCGCGCTACGTGGCCAGGGCCTTCATCCGGGTCCACCGCGAGGACGGCTGCCCACCCGCCATCGTCTGGAGCGAGGAGAGCGCCCCCTTCACCATCGCCGCCTGGCACGAGCGCGGAAAGCTGCCGCCCGTCCTCATCACCCTTCCGTCGCTCAAGGACCTGAGCGCCTTCAAGCCCAACGTCACCTTCCAGGTGCCGCCGGGGCTGAACGAGCTGCTGAACAAGAACTCGCCGAAGGACTTCCTCGAAGGCTCGGCCAGTCCGCCCGCGGGTCCGGGCATCGGGTGGCTGTGTGGGTTCAACATTCCCATCATCACCCTCTGCGCCTTCATCGTTCTCAACCTCTTCCTGTCGCTGCTGAACATCGTCTTCTTCTGGATTGCCCTCATCAAGTTCTGCATCCCCATCCCCGCCTCGCTGCGCGAGCGGTTCGAGGACTGACCGCGCCATGCTCCCGAAGCCTCCCGACAGGCGCCCTCCCGTGGGCTTCCCGCTGCGGCTCGTGCCGGACGAGCGCGGCGAGCTGGCGTTTCCTTCGCTGGAAGCCAGCGTGCGTCAATCCATCGAGGTCATCCTCCGCACGCGCCCCGGCGAGCAGCTCATGCGACAGGGCTTCGGCGCCGGGCTGGAGCGGATGATGGGGCAGCCCAACACCGTGTCCACCCGCCGGCGCATCCAGGAGCTGGTGCAGCGCGCGCTCACCGAGTGGGAGCCGCGCCTGGAGCTCATCCGCGTGGACGTGCTGGAGCTGGCGGACCTGCCCGCCCAGGTCCGCGTGGAAATCGTCTACCGCCTGCGCCGCACGGGTGACGTGCAGCAGCTCGGGCTCGCCATGGACCTCGGAGGCTAGATGCCCATCATTCCTCCCCGGCTCGACGACAGGAGCTTCCCGGACCTCGTCGAAGAGCTGCTCTCCCGAATCCCAGGCCACACCCCGGAGTGGACCCATGCCCGCGTGGGCGACCCGGGGCGCACCCTGCTGGAGCTCTTCGCCTGGCTGGCGGACTCCATCCTCTACCGCGCCAACCTCATCCCCGAGCGCCAGCGACTGGCCTTCCTCCGGCTGCTGGGCGCGAGCCTGCGTCCCGCCGAGGCCGCCACCGGCGTGGTGAGCGTGCACTTCGACACCGAGGTGCTCCAGCCGTCCGTGTCGCTGCGGGCCTTCGCCTCGCTGCGCAAGCCCGTGCCCTTCGAAACGCTGGATGAGCTGACCGTGGTGCACCTCACCGCGGAGGCATACCGCAAGCGCCCGCTCACGGAGACGGAGCGCCAGCAGCACGCGTCGATGCTGCCCCGGCTCGCGCAGGTCTATGGCCTGGACCCCAAGGCCCAGCACGGCTTCTACGCGTCGACGCCCGTGTTCCCGCTCGGCGCCGCGGACCCGCGCGGGCTGGACCTGGTGACGGAGACGGTGGACGGCAGCCTGTGGCTCGCGCTGCTCGCCCCCAAGGCGGAACACGTGGTGGCCCTGCGCGAGGACTTGACGAAGGGGAACGGACAGGGGCCGCGCGTGCTGAGCGTGGGCGTCTCCCCCGTCATGGAGGTGCCCGCCCTGTCCGAGCTGCTCGGGGCGCGCGGCCGACTGCCACACGTCTGGGAGGTGACGGGCACGCCCGCCGCGGACGGGTCGCCGGTCTACCACCGGCTCACCGTCATGGCGGACTCGACGCAGGAGCTGTCCCGTCGGGGCGTCGCGCGGCTGCTGTTGCCCTCCGACCTGGGCGCGCCGGTCAACGACGTGCGGGCGGACACGCGCGCCGGCCTGGGCGACCGGCCACCCCGCCTGGATGACCCAAGAGTCGCGGCGCGATTGGTGACCTGGCTGCGCCTGCGCCCCAGCGGCAAGCCGGAGCGCTTCGCGCTGGGCTGGGTGGACATCAACGCGGTCGAAGTGGACCAGCGCGAGACGACAGGCGGACGCCTGATTGGACAGAGTGACGGCACCGCGGAGCAGGAGTTTCGCCTGCCCTCCGGCTCCGTGGAGCGAGCGACCTTCCAGCTCTTCATCGAAGAGCCAGGGGCGGGCTACCGCGAGTGGCGGCTCATCGAAGACCTCGCGCTGGCCCGGCGCGACGAGCCCGTCTACGCCCTGGACTCAGAGGCGGGCACCGCCCGGTTTGGAGACGGCGTGCGTGGACGCGTGCCTCCCGCGGGTGCCCAGGTGCTGGTGGCCCGGATGCGCAGCGGCGGCGGCGCCGCGGGCAATCTCCCGCCTGGCAGCCTGAAGGACCTCAGCGCCTTCCGGGTCGATGGAAGCCCCGCACCGGGGCTGCGGGTGCAGCAGCCGGAGCCCACGCTGGGGGGCCGGGACGCGGAGACGCTGGCGGAGGCCGAGCGCCGCATCCCCGCGCTGCTGCGCCACGTGGACCGGGCCGTGACGGAGGAGGACTACCGACGGCTCGCGGCGAGCACCCCCGGCGTGCAGCTGGGCCGCGTGGAGGTGCTGCCCCGCTTCGAGCCGAGGCGACGGCGAGACGGCGTCCCCGGTGTCGTCTCCGTCATGGTGTTGCCCACGGCCACGCGGCTCGAACCGCCCTACCCGCGGGCGGACCGGCCGCTGCTGGAAGCCGTCCACGCCTACCTGGACGCGCGCCGGCCGCTCACCACCGAGCTCTACGTGATTGGCTGCGAGTACGTCCCATTGGGGCTCGGCGTGGGCATCACCGTGCGTGAGGGCTTTGGCAGGGAGACGGTGGTGCAGGCGGTGCGGCAGGCCGTGCGCCGCTTCATCTTCCCGCTGCCGGCGGGAGGCCCCACTGGCGAGGGCTGGCCGCTGGGCCGGGACGTCCAGGACCGGGAGCTCTATGTGGCGGTGGCGCAGGTCCCCGGGGTGGCCAGCATCGCCGGGGTGAGCCTCTTCGCCTGGGGAACGGTGACGCGCGTGCTGAGAGATGCGCGTCGCCCCGGAGCCACGGCCGACGTGGCGCGCTTCACGGTGGAGCCCCCTGCTCCGTCCGTCCGTCAGGCCGAGGGCCCCGTCAACCCGAGCTGGCTCCAGCTCAAGGGCAGCACCGCGACGACGCCGGTGGAGCTGTCCATCTCGGACTGGCAGCTCCCGGAGTTGCTCAAGGTGGCGGTGAACGCCGACGGGGAGGTGCCGACAATGCTCCACGGCATCGGCGATGAGGGAAGCGGCGGCATGGACTCCTCGCAGGCGGGCGTGGCGGTGCCCATGGTCCCCGAGGTCTGCTGATGGACGCCAACCGCCTCCGGTTCTACATGCTGGCGGACACGCAGGACTGGGCCACGGAGAGCTCGGTCTCAGAGAGCGAGGTGTGCCGCTACGACGCGAAGCGCAGGACGCTGCGGCTGGGGAGTCTGGGAGAGACCCGCACCTTCGATGAAGTGCTGGACCTCGCGGTGCTCGAGCCCAGGCTCGCTCGCGTACCGGGCGCGGTGGACGCCTTCGGCACGTGGGCTTGGTGGGACGACGTGGCTGGACAGGTGCGCGCGGCGGGCGGGGGCGCTGGCACCACCCTGCGCTTCGAACCCGCGCAGGTCGGGTTGTCCGGCGCGGTGACGGACCTGTCGCCTGGAGCTGGCGGCGTCCTCTACCTCGCGGTGGCCCAGCGCGTGGTGACGCTCCACCTGCGCAAGGTGTGGTCCGCCGAGGTGTTCCCGGCCGAAGGTATCGCCGCGCACCGCATCGCCGCGGACCCGCGGGGTGGCGCCTACGTCCTGAGCGGTCCGCCTTCCTTCGCGCCCGACGCACCTCCCGCCGTGCTCGGCCGGGTGGATGGGCAGCCGCTCCCGGACCTCCTGTCCATTCCCTCCGGCGCCGGCTTGTTCCGTCCCACGGAGGAGAACCCGGACCCGCCTCGGACCCGGTTGCTGGAGACGCTCGCGTGGCCCGGCGAAGTGCCGGTGGCGCTCGCATGTGACGCCGAGGGGCGGCTGGCGGTGCTGAGCTGGGTCATGGACCCGGCGCTCGCGGGTGTGCCCCCAGACGAGGCGTATGCGCGGCTGCGCTTCTACACGGGCCGCTTCTCCACGCCCGTCGCGCTCCCGGGCGTGCTGCGGCCCTTCAGCCTCGCCATCCTTCCGGACGGCCGCGCCGCGGTGCTGTCGCTGCTCAACGACGGCAAGGTGGAGGCGGTGGCCTACGCGCTCCCGGCCGGTGCGTCAGAGGCGATTCCCCAGGGAGACTACTTCCCACTGCCCGGCCATGACGGTGGGCCCTTCCTCCAGGGGGCGCAGCCGCCGCACCACGCCGTCACCCCGGGACTGGCCGACCTGGCGCCCGTGCCGCTTCAAGCCCTGTCGCTGCCCCGGTGCGCCGAGCGGGGCCGCGCCGCCAACCCGCCGAACCGGCCCTTCGACTCGGGCGACGGGCGCACGGTGTGGCACCGCCTGTATGTGGAGGCGCTGCTGCCCCCCCGCACCGGCGTGCGCGTCTGGCTCGCCGCCACCGACGAGCCCCTGGCGCCGCCCAGCGACTCTTCGCGCTGGCACGAGCATCGCTTGGGCCTCATCCCGGAAGCCCCTGTCCACCCGGACGTCCCGCACGGGAGCTGGGTACCGCTGCCGTCGGAGGTGCCGTTCCAACCGGGAATGCTGCCCGCACCGCCGGCCCCGGGCGAGAGTGGCCTGTTCACCGTCCTCATCCAGCGCGCCCACACGAAGGTGCGTGCGCTCTCCGGACGGTACCTGTGGGTGCGGGTGGAGCTGTTCGGCGACGGGCGCCGGACGCCCGAAGTGGGAGCGCTGCGCGCGTATGCATCGCGCTTCTCCTACGTGGACAACTACCTGCCGTCCCTCTATCGCGAGGAGCTCTTCGGCGAGGACGCGGACACCGCCGGCAGGGCGACCCCCGCGGACTTCCTGGAGCGTTTCCTCGGCATCGTCGAAGGGGTGCTGACGCCCATCGAGGACCGCATCGCCCATGCGCACGTGCTCACCGACCCGGGGCACGTGCCGGGTGATTCGCTGGAGTGGCTCGCGAGCTGGGTCGGCCTCTCCTTCGACCCCGTCGTGGGCGAGCGCCAGCGGCGCGCGATGCTTCGGGCCGCGCCCGCGCTCGCCCGGCGGCGCGGCTGCGTTGACGGGCTGCGCCTGGCGCTGGACCTGGTCACGGACGGCGCGGTGAACCGAGGCGCGGTGGTGGTGGTGGAGGACTTCCGGCTTCGGCGCACGCTGGCCACCATCCTGGGCGCGGACCTCGCGGACGCGGAGGACCCGTTGCTGCCGGGCCTGGCCCGGAGCGGGAACTCCTACGTGGGCGACACGCTCTTCCTCGGGGATGAGACGCGCAAGGAGTTCCTGGCCGTCTTCGGGGACGAAACGCTGCGGAGCCAGGCGGAGGCGGAGGCGGTGGAGCAGCTCCTGGAGCGACTGGCACACCGGCTCACGGTGCTGGTGCACCAGGGCACGGACACGCGGACCCTGGGCCTCATCCGGAAGGTGGCGGAGCAGGAGGCCCCCGCGCACGTGTTGGTCTCCGTCATCACCGCGAGCCGCCCGCTGCTCGTCGGAGTCGCGTCGCTGGTGGGCGTGGACACCTACGTCGGGCCCGCTCCCGCGCCCACCTCGGTGCGAGTGGGCCACAGCGTGCTGGGGCTCGCGGACGTCATTGAACGTCCGTCGAGCCTGGACCCCAGATTGGAAGGAGGTTGATGACCATGTCGCCCCCGAATGACGCCTTGCTCGACGCGGAGACGCGAGACCGGCTCCACTACGCCACCGGCGTGCTCCTGGACGCGGGAGACTTCACCGCCGAGCAGACCTATCACCGAGGCCGACTCACCCGGGCCCTGGCGTACCTCCATGGCGTCGGGACGGTGGCCGGGCTCCATGTCAGTCACTTCGAGGGCACCGAACCGGAGCATGAGGAGCTCCGGGTGTCCGCCGGGCTCGCGTTGGACCCCTTCGGCCGGTTGGTGGAAGTGCCCACGGACGCGTGCCTCAAGCTGGACCGCTGGTACTGGCAGGAGCCGCTGGCGCTGGCCGACTTCGGCGTCTTCACGCCCGCCGAGTACCGGCTGAGCCCCGATGCCGCGGGCTATCCACCCACGGGGGTGGTGGCGGACCTGTTCCTGCGTTTCCTCCAGTGCGAGCGCGGCAAGACGCCTGCCTTCGCAGCGGGGCCCTTCGACGCCATGGACGCCGTGGTCGCCTCGCGCGTTCGCGACGGCTACGAGCTGCGGCTGGTGCCGCGCTCCACGGCGTATCCCCCTCCGGAGGTCCCCAGGAGCCCCTTCCCGGACCCCGTGGACGAGCCAGACCCGGTGCAGCGGCGCCTCAAGCTCCGGCAGGCCATCTTCAACGCCTGGAGAGGCAGCCGCGAACAGGAGCTGGCGAAGCTGTGGAGCGACACCTTCATCCCCGCCTCGCTGCTGACGGACCCGACCCAGCCTGACTTGAAGATGAGGGATCCCGCGTGGGTCTTCCTCGCCCGCATCGTCATTGGCGCAACGGACGTGGAGGACGTGCGCGGCACGGAGGTGCGGCCCACGCGGCAGGGGGCTGTCTACGTCGACAACGATTTGAGGCCCTTCAGCCTCTCTACCGCCGCGCTCGCCCGGTGGATGGGCGTCTTCTAGGCCTGACTCTCTCGAAGGGGGATAACCGTGTTCAACCCAACCAGTGGACCCGCCCGGGAGAAGCTCACCTGGGAGACGGCACAAGCGCTGGAGACCGCCCGGGCCATGGTGCACGACGACCGGCGCGTGCGCTCCTTCTTCTTCGACGGGCGCTTCCTCACCGCGAAGGACCTCACGCGGGAGCAGAACTACTTCCTCACGCGGCAGGCCGACCTCTCGCGGGCCAATGGCACCGGGGTGATGCACGGGCTGAGCGTCACGCCCAGCCAGGACCGCACGACGCTCAGCGTCCGCCTGGGCCATGGGCTGACACCCGGCGGCGAATTGGTCGTCGTCCCTCGTGACTTGACGGGCCTCCGCCTGGACGACATCCCGGAGATTCAGCGGCTGGACGCGGCCTTCGGGCTCGCCCCCGTGCCGCGCGAGCTGGCGCGGAGCCGCTCCGGGGTGTACGTGCTGGTGCTGCGCCCGGTGGAGTACACGGCGAACCCGGTGGCCTCGTACCCCACGTCGCTGGGCGCCGCGCGGACCACGCAGGACGGCGACATCATCGAGGCGGTGGCGCTGACGCTCATCCCCTACCCAGACCCGGTGGGCGGCGGCAACTTCGAGACGCGCCGCGGCCGCGCGGCCCATGAAGTCTTCGCCGGAGCGGGGATGCGGAGCCTCCCCGTGGACGCGCTGCCGCTGGCGATGCTGGCGCTAGACCGAGGCACCCTCCGCTGGCTGGACACCTTCCTGGTGCGACGGGAGGTGGGCGCCGAACAGCGCAGCGTGGTGGGCTTCGGCGTGGCCCCACGCGAGCTGCGTGAAGCACACGCGCTGCAATATCAGCAGCACCTGAAGGAGGTGCTCCAGGCGCGTCGCGCCGCGGGCCAGAGTGAGCGGTTCCTCGCGAGCGAGCACTTCTTCACGCTGCCCGCCGCGGGGACCCTGCCCGCGGCGGCCATCGAGGCGGGCAGCCTCACGGAGTTCTACTTCCCGCCCGAAGTGGACGTCGAGCTGACGGTGGTGGCCGAGGACGAGCTCGGCGCCATCCTCGACGAGTCCCTGCAACTGCCCCCCATCGACCTCACGCGGACAGGCGAGGCCCTGGAGTCGGTGTCCGTCCTGGTGATGGTGCCCGTGGCGCGCCATGGCATGGCGCAGCGGCTGGAGGGCCTGCGCGAGGTGCTGCGCGCCGCGCCGCTCAAGCTGCGGGCGGCGGCGGTGGGACAGGTGGCGCGGCGGCTGCCCGCGCATGCCCTGCTGGACCTCACGCGCCGCTGGCAGGTCCAGCCCGCGCCCGAGGCGCCCGTGACAGACCTGGTGGACGCGGCGTGGAGCGAGCTGCTCTCCGGCTCGCGGACCCTCTGGTATGCCTGCCGACGCAGCCTGCCGCACCACCACTCCGCGGCGGGCCAGCCGCTGCCCGAGCCGGAGGACCACGACGGCGAGCAGCACTTCGAGGAGCTCGTGAAGAAGCTCCGGCAGGCGGAGCTCTATGACGAGTTCTCCGCCCTGCCCCAGCGCGGCACCGCCATGGCCATTGGCCAGCTCGTGCCCCTGCTCAACACGCTCGCCCACGGAGCCACGCGGTGGCAGTTCGCGGGCATGGCCTCCGCCACGCTGCGGCTGGAGCGCATTCAGCACAAGGAGTACATGGCCGCGCTCAACCGGTTCCCCGCCACCGTCAAGCAGGGCCTGGCGCGGCTGGAGGCGGAACCCAGCCTCCTGGACGTGCCGCTGGCCACCCTGGCCGCGTCCTACCGGATGCCCGACATCGGGGCCTACGTGATGACGCTCACCGCCGCGTCCTACGCCACGTTCGTGACGGAGTTGAAGAAGCTGCTGGATGAAGGCGTGTCGCTCGACGAGGCGTTCCTGACGCTGCGGGGCTGAGAGATGATTACCAAGCCGATTGCGGATCCGCTGGCCAACGAACATGTGCTCCGCGTAGAGCCACGCATGGCGCCCTTCGGCGTGGACGCCGAGTGGCGGAGGAGGGCCCACTTCTTCACGGGACGCGCCGTGTCGGCGGACGCGCTCGCGCTGGAACAGGAGCATCGCGCGGGGAGGCTCGCGCTGCTGGGCCAGCACCTCACGCCGGGCATCGTCGCCGGGCTGGAGGTCCATCTGGAGCGGGAGGGCCCACGGACCTTCCTCCATGTCCGGCCCGGCAACGGCATCGCCGTGACAGGTGAGGACGTCATCGTCCGCCGGCAGCTCCGCGCCCCGCTGGGAGAGCTTCCCCTCTTCCCAGGGCACCGGGACCCCTCCACGTTCTCCCTGGAGGCGCTCGCCAACGAGGAGCCCCCCGTGGACCCGCTGCTGTTTCCCAAGGCCGCGGTGCTGGTGCTGGTCCCCACCACGTCCGTGCTGCCGCCACCGGCCTCGCAGACCGACGCCTGCGAGGTGGACCCGGAGTCCCAGGCCTTCGAGGACGCGGTGCGCACGGAGGGCGCGGCGCTGGTGCTCTGGGGCTGGCCCCAGGGCTGGGACATGCCACAGGACTCCTCCCTGCGCTGGCGCAGCCGGCTGGTGTACAGCCTCTTCGAGCGGGAGCGCCGTCGCCGGAGTGGAGTGCTCGCCCCCTGGGAGCACGCGGGCGTTCCACTGGGGCTGCTGGGCTTCGGGCAGGGGCCAGACGGGCCTGAGGCGTTGTTCGTCGACCGGCATGCGGTGGCGCGAGCGGGTGGACTGCCACGCGCGCGCACGCCGTTGCTGAAGTCCCGTGGCTCGCCCGTGCTGTGGCAGGCGCGCATCCTCCAGTTCAACGACCACCTGGCGGAGCTTCCCCCGGAGCGGCTCGCCCAGGACAAGGCCATCCTCTATTTCCGCCGCCTGCCGCCCGTGGGCGTGCTGCCACCGGACGCCGTGGACTACCGCGCGTGGACGCGGCGCTTCTTCCCCGACCGGTTCGAGCTGGAGGCGGTCCCCATTCCCCTGGAGCAGCTCGACACGGTGGCGATGGCCAGCGCGGCCCTGGAGCCGCTGGACATCACCCGCGAGGAGCGCGTTCGCATCCTCGTGCCCGTGCCGGGCGCCGTCTATGAGCCGGGGCTGCTGCATGACGCACCGCTGGACCCCGCCTTCCTCGCCGCCATCGAAGAAGGTCTTCAGCGCCTGGGCGGATGGCTGAAGCGGCGCCTCGTCGTGCGCGCCCGGATGAGCACCCTCAAGGACAACCTGTACGGCGCCACCGGCAAACACTATCCCCTGGTGGACCCGGAGGCCGACCCGGACGAGGCGCGCTACATCCCCGCCGCCGATCCGACGAACCCCACCGAAGAAGACTACGGAACGTCGGGAGAGACGGTGCCCTCGGCCGAGGCCTACCTCCAGAACCACTTCGAGCCGTCCTGGGAGTTGGCCGTCGACGCGCGCTCCGACTTGCTGCCTCGGCCCCAGGGAGACCCGACGCCCCGGCTGGAGTTCGCGGGACAGCTCACCTCCGCGCCCCTGGTCATCTCCACCGAGGAGCGGGCGCATGTCTTGTTCCGGGGACCATTCTGGACGCTGGGCTACCGGACCTTCGACGGCCGGGCGTGGAGCAAGGTGACGCAAGTGATTCAGGGCAGGGTCAGGTCACGCTCGGTGCCCGTCGCGGCGATGTGGCCGCGCGGGCGGCTGGACGTCTACTTCCGGGACGACCAGGGCAACCTGCACAACACCTACCTGGACACCCGCGTCAGCAATCAGCCCTGGAGCAGCCCTCGCGTGCTGACGACCGGCGTCATGGGAGATGCCGCCGCGGTGTCTCCCTCCGAGGGACGCACGGACGTCTTCTACCAGGCCCTCCGAGGACAGGTCCTCTCACTCTGGTGGATGACCGTCACCGCCTCGCGCGTCATCCGGCCGAGACCCCTTGAGACGCCGCTGGCGTTCAAGGGCGAGCCCATCTCCGCGGTGGTGTCACGGGGCCTGCTCATGGCCTTCCTCCTGGACGCCCAGCGCAACCTCCAGCAGGTCACCGTCTCCCCGGACCCCACGCACGGCGCGGAGGTCTGGACGAACCACTCGCTGGGACGGGAGGTCCGCTGGTTCAAGGCCTGCGCCTCACCGGATGACGGCACCGTGGACCTGGTCGCGCTCTCGGGCAGCTCCCTGTTGCACCGGCGCTTCAACGGGCTGGTGTGGAGCGAGTGGAAGGACCTGGGCGGCGGCCACTCGCTCACCGCCGCGCTGTCCGCGCCGGGCAAGGGCGTGCTGGATGTCCTGTCCCGCGCGGTCAACGGGCGCATCCTGTACGCCCGGTTCGATGGCACCACCTGGACGCCCTGGAAGACGCTGGGCACCGAGGTGGCGCGCTCCGCGCCCGCGGCCATCCGCCGCGGCGAACATCTGGATGTGATTGTCAGGGCGCGTGAGAACCTCCTATGGCATCGGCCGGTGCGCTCGCCCCTCCACACCGCCCAGCGAACCCTGGGCCTGCGTGGGCTGATGCGCGACCTGTCCAACCGGATCCAGCGAGTCGACGAGGCCGTGGACGCGGCCTTCCTTCAGGTCCAGTCGGAAATCCATCGCGTCCGCCAGCTCATGCTGGGCAGCACCGCCTCCGCCGTGATGACGGCGTCCCCCGTGCTGACCGACGTCGCGCAGGCCGAGACGCGCGTCGCCACGCTGACGGACGTGGAGAAGTTCATCGGAGTCTTGAGCGCGAAGCGCAAGGTGAGCTGGTCCACGGTCCGCTACCTGGACCCCACCAACCTGCGGGACCGGCTCCTCAAGGTGTCGCCCGTCATCGGCACGCTTCACTCGGCGATGGCCATCAAGCGCGAGGTGCTCGGCAAGCTGTTCACGCTGCTCTCCGGCATGGAGTTCAACCTCGAGTCCGTGCAGGTCCCCAACGTGAAGGCCCCCCCGTGGCGGAGGTCGCGCGTGCCACCGGTGGACGGAGAGCCGCCGCCCCCCCCGGAGCCACGCATCGGCGTTCCGTTGAGCGAGCTGCGTGCCCTGACCGCGGAGGATTGGAGCCAGGTGTTCACCGACTACGTGGCGCCCAAGGTGCCCACGCGAGCGGAAGAGGCCACCTACTTCTCCATGTCCGTGGCCCAGCTCGAAGACGTCCTGGCCGTGCTGAGGAACCTCGAGGACCGTGTCATGCAATACCGGGAGGCCCTGGAGGAAGGCGGGCGCCTGGTGAGCGTGCTCCAGGCCCATGAGGCGCGGGGCGGCGAGCGCCTGACGGTGATTGGCACGGAGGTCTCCGAGTCGCGCCAGGACGTCATGGTGGCGCGCGCGCTCCTGGCCGAGGAGCAGGCCCGGCTGCAGCGCATCAACGAACGACGCACCCTGGTGCTACGCGAGCACGTCCGCTTCCTCGTCTACCACCGGCCCCGGGAGCAGGTCCTGGACCGAGCCACGCCCGTCCGCGCGTTGGACACCGGCATCTACGAGTCGGAGCTGCCCGCGGCGCTCGCCGAGACACGCGCCGCGCCTCCGGAGCTCTGGGCGCTCATCCAGCTCCTTCGCGACGCCCCGCTGGACTGGTTCGCGCAGGGGCCACTGCTGTTCCAGCGCCTGGACCGGCTGGACCTCGTCCACCGGACACTGGAAGGGGCTCGGCAGCGCGCCACGGTGCGCGTGCCGCCCGCCCTCCCGCAGATAGCCCGCGCGCCCAGCCGCTCGGGTGAAGGTGTGAGTCGTGTCTTCACCGCGCAGAGCCAGATTGTGTCCCAGGCCCGCGTCGTCACCGCGACGCTGGAGTTGGCCAGCCTCGTCCATCGCGGCTGGGCGGAGCTGGTGACGCTGGCGCTGCCCATCACCTCGTTCGGCGACCTGATGGACACCGCGCACGGGCGGCCAGACGTCGCGCAGGCCGCGGCCCGCGAGTTGGAGAACATCGCCAAGGTGGCCACGTACCTCTACTTCCTCTTCGGCGAGGTGACTCCACGCGTCCGGATGGAATGGGCGTCGATGCTCAGTGAGTATGACGCGCCGTGGGACCTGAGGGACCTGGCCCGGCTGCCCCAGTGGAACACGCTGGAGGTCACGAGCCGGCGCCAGCTTCAGGAGTTGGTGGACTGGCTCTTCGCGCAGATGAACCCGTCACGCACCGAGGCCGTGACGCTGATGAACGACCTGGTGCGCTCGGCGCTGCTGCTCGCGAGCCACGCGCCCGTGGGAGAAATCGTCGCCGGGCACCTGCCGAAGCCAGCCCCCGCCAGGGTGGGAACGGTGCTGGACCTGCAAGTGGACCCTTCGCGCATCCGCGTGGGCACCCATGTGCTGCTCGCCTCCGGCGTTCACACGGTCCAGGCCGTGGTGGAGGACCTGGGCACCGGCACGGCCCGCGCGCGCGTCTTCTCCACGAGCGCGGCCAGCGTGAACCTCGCTGAGAAGACGGTGGCGAAGTTCTCCGAGCCCGAGCAGCGAGGCGGCCTGCTCCCGACGCCGCGGCGGACACTGCTCCGGTGACCTCGGAACGGCGAGTGCGCCAGGTGAAGCTCGCGGCGGCCAGCCACGCGCTCGTCCAGCGAGGGGCCGTCCTCCTGGAGGATGCGCTGCGCACCGCCTCGCTTCCGGATGCACCCGGGGGCCGCGTACTGGTCATCCGCCGGCTGTCGCTCGGGACAATTCACGCGGACCGCAGCCCGGCCACGCTCTCGCTCGTCGTGGAGCAACGCGTGCGTGAGGTGGCGCTGCTGGCGGTGCCTGCGCGGTCGCGGTCCGCCGCCACCGCGCAGGCGGTCTACTTCCGGGATGAGCTGGAGCCCTTCGTGCTGCTGGCCACCCGGCTTGCCCAAGGGCTGCCCCTGGACGCCTGGTTCTGGCGGTTGGCCGTCCCTGGACTGCGCCCAGGGACGCCCCGAGACGACGCGCTCCGCCTCGCGCTCGCCGGCGCCTTGCGGACGGGGCCTGGCCATGCCGCCGCGGTGACGCTCGTCTCCGAATTGCACGCGCTCGGCGCGCTGGCCCCCCCTGCTGGGCGCACTGCGATGGCAGGATGGACCCGCGCTTGCCCGAGCCTGGTGGGGACACCTGCCGTCCCGCCCGGCGCCGAGGCCGCCCCTGGACGACGTGGGCGCGACGGAGCAGGTCCCCGAGCCGCTCCGGAGCACGCTCGCGCACTGGACACGCGCCTGGGGAGCTGGCGACGCCCGTGCCTTGTGGCTGGCCGCGGTGGCGCTCTGCACGCGCATGCCCTCCCGGGTCGCCGCGCCCGATCTTCCGTCGCGGGCATGGCGGGTGCTGGGGGCGCGCCAGGCTTCCCCTGCGGCACACCTGCCCACGCCAGGGGAGCCGCCCCAACGCCCCCCTCCGAAGCCGGACGCGCCCACTGTCCCCGCCGCCACGGGCGTGGTCTCGGGAATCGTCGCGTCGTCGCCGCCATCCTCGCGAGCGCTCTCCGATGCGCCTTCTTCCGCCGACGTGACGAAGCCCCTGGAGGGAACCTCCGCGACCCCGGCGGGTGAGTCAGCGGCTCCGCGGCAGATGACACGCCCCGCGCCCGTGGACGCCGACGAGGCGCCCGGAGACACCGGAACCACGCCTCAAGACACGCCTCTGTTCTACGCGACGGAGGAAGCGCTCCCCACGGTCGCTGGGGGACTGCTCTTCCTCGTGCCCATGCTGAACGCACTGGGCCTGGGGGAGTTCCTGGCGGTCCATCCCGCCCTCGCCGACCTTGGAGTCCCGGAGCGCTTCCTCCGGCACGTCGCCGAGCGCCTGGGGGTTCCCTCGACGGACCCATTGCTCCGCGTGCTCCAGGAGGCCGCGGCGCCGTTGCCCGAGCCCAACCCCTTCATCCTCCCCGTGCGCTTCCAGGCAGGCATCGGCGCGCGAGCACCGCTCCGTCTCGTCCGCGAACCCACGGGACGCCGCGTTGCCTTCGACGCACGGACCCGGATACCGCTCGCCTCGACAGCTCACGGGGAAGCGCTGCCGCCACCGTTCGACCAAGGCCTCACGACGACGCCCCTGGCGCATCGACTCCCCTGGGATGACGCCACCCTCATGCTGCGCGCGGCCCTGCTCGCGGTGGGCGGCGTCACGCGACGGCTGGCACACATGGGGCTCAGAGCGCTCGTCCTCCGTCCCGGCCGCCTCGTCGCGACCCGCACGCATCTGGACATCGTCTTCGCGGCCTCGCAGGTGGATATCCGCATCCGCCGCGCGGGGCTCGACGTCAACCCGGGCTGGGTGCCCTGGCTCGCCCGCGTCATCCAGTACCACTATCAATACGACGAGGCCGGAGCATGACGACGTCCTCCCTGCCCCTTCGCACCACGGTCCTCGCGGCGTTGGCCCTCACACAAGAGGACTCAGGGGATGGAGAGGCCATTGAGCTGCGCTTCCTGCGACAGCACCTGGACGCAACAGGGCGGGACTGGGTCGCTCGGGCGCGGGAGCGCCTCACACGTCCGGGCGCCGAGGATGCTGGAATCGTGATGCTCGGCGAAGCGCTCGGGCTCTCGCTGGTGGAGCTCCTCGCAGTGGTCCTGGTCGCGGCCGTCGAGCAGGACCCGATGGTGGGCCGGGCCGTCGCGTACCTTCAAGCGCCCGTGGGGGCGTCCCGGCCAACGCTGGGCCTGGTGTCCAGCGCGCTGGCGCCGGCCGCTTCCGTGGGCCAGGAGGCCCTGCTCCTCCTCACCGCCGGAGCGGCCCTGGGCAGCGGCCTGCTGACGCGCCTCCGGGAGGAGCTGCCACTCTGTGAACAAACGCTGGCCATGCCGCTGCCGCTCTTCCTGGCGCTGTCCGGCCACGACGTCACCTGGCCTGGGGCAACGCTCGGCTCGGCCCACCACCTGGAAGTACCGCTGCCTCCGTCCATCAGGGATGGCGTGCACCGGTATGCGCGCTTTCTCGCGGACAAGCCTCGGTCGTCGCTCGTGCTGCGCGGCACGTCCCTCTCTGAGACCCGCACCGTGGCGGCGGCGGTCGCCATGTCGCTCGGGCGCGAGCCCCTCTTCCTCGGAGCGGAGCCACAGCCGGGATTGGGGCCCTTCTTGATTCAACGAGGACTGCTCCCCATCCATGTCCACGAGCTCGGGCCCGGCGAGCGGAAGGTCCTTCCCAACCTGCCGTACTACGGCGGCCCCGTGCTGGCCCTCACCGGTCCGGAGGGCACGCTCGACGCGGCGGACCGCGCGGTGCTGCGCTGGTCCGTTCCACGACCTCCCCGTGAGGAGCGGCGAGCGCTGTGGGAGTCCTCATTGGGCGCACCGGCGCTCGCGGAGGAGCTGGCCCGACGGCACCGCCAGGGCGCGGGACGGATTGCCCAGCTGGGCCGGCTGGCGCGGCAGAAGGCGGAGCTGGACGGGCGGCGGGGGCCCGAGCTCGAAGACGTGCTCGCCGCGGCGTGGGTGGCGGAGTCCGAAGGCATGAGCACGCTCGCGGAGCCCTTGATGGACGCCATCCACGACGACGCCATCGTCCTGGTGCCTCAGGTGAAGCGAGAGCTGGAGCTGCTCCTGGCGCGGTGCCGCGCGCGGGACGATCTGGTGGACGGCCTGGGCCCCTCCGCGACGGTGCGCTACCGCGCGGGGGTCCGGGCGCTCTTCATGGGCGCGTCGGGCACGGGCAAGACGCTCGCCGCGGGCTGGCTGGCCACGAAGCTTGGCCTGCCGCTCTACCGCGTCGACCTGGCGTCGGTGACGAGCAAGTACATCGGTGAGACGGAGAAGAACCTCTCGCAGCTCTTCGCGCGGGCCGAGCATGCCGACCTGGTGCTGCTCTTCGATGAGGCGGACTCGCTCTTCGCCAAGCGCACCGACGTGAAGGACTCGAATGACCGGTTCGCCAACGCACAGACGAACTACCTGCTCCAGCGAATCGAGGCGTTCGACGGCGTGGCCCTCCTGACCAGCAACAGCAAGAGCCGGTTTGATTCAGCCTTCACGCGCCGCCTCGATGCCATCATCGACTTCACCCTGCCCGGACCCGCCGAGCGGCGCGCGCTCTGGACCACGCACCTGGGCATGGCGCACGAGCTCCCCGCCAAGGAATTGAGCCGACTGGCGGCGACGGCGGACCTGGCCGGAGGACAGATTCGCAACGTGGTGCTGACGGCCGCGCTGATCGCGCGTGAGGCGGGCCGCGCCATCCACCCACCGGACATCATCGAGGCGCTCATGCATGAGTACCGGAAGCTGGGCCGCGAGCCCCCCTCCGAGCTCCGCCCCCCGCCCGTGGGGTCCGCTGGCGGCCCCCGTGACACAGGGCGCCGCTAGCGCGCGCTGCCCGCCGGGGCGCCGAGGCGCTGCTCATAGGCGTCCAGCGTCCGCCGCCAGGCGGGCCGTGCCTCACAGCGCTCGCGGTAGGCGGAGACCCGGGGGAAGCCGTCGAGCACGCCCGCGTTGCGCACCTCGCGCAGCACCGTGGTCATCAGGATGTCCGCCACGGTGAACGCCTCGCCGGTGAGATATGGACGCTCCCGAAGCCAGTCCTCGAGCGCGGTCAGTGCGTGCTCGGCCCACTTCACCAACCCGGGACGCCGCTGCGCGCCGGTGGGGTCGGCGGCGCCGAGCAGGTCGATCATCACGATCTGGAACAGCGGCGGCTCCAGGGTGTTGAGCGCGGCGAAGCACCAGCGCGTCACCTGGGCGCGGCCCTGGAGATCCGCGGGCAGCAAGCTGCCCGTCTTCTCCGCCAGGTACAGCAAAATCGCGCCCGTCTCGGTGAGCACGAAGCCGTTGTCCTCGAGCACCGGCACCTGCGTGAAGGGGTTCAGCCGCCGGTACTCCTCGCTCCTGGTTTCCCCCGCGGGATGATCCACCCCCTGCACCCGGTAGGGCACGCCCAGCTCCTCGAGCGCCCACAGGGCGCGCAAATCGCGCGTGAGGCCGACGACCTTCGAGTTGACGCGGCCGAAGCCGTAGAGTGTGAGCATTCCAGCAATGTTGATGCCGTTCCCGCCCACTGTCGAGGAGTCAGGCCGCCCCAAGTGCGAAGGCCACCGCGTCGTCGAACGGCGTGACCTCAGTCCCGCAGCGGGCCCTTCGTCGCCGCGCTTCGATTCAGGCTCTGGGGCAGCAGCCGCTTCTTCTCGCGCTGCTCCTTCAGGACCTTGTCGAGCGCATCACGGACGTCTTGCGGCAGGGGCTGCGCCGCCGCCGCGCTGCACCGGTTCCGGGTCTCCAGCGGGTCCTCCGTGAGGTCGTAGCACTCGTACTCCCGGGGGATGAACCGCGCCGTGGCGACCTCGTCCGTGTTCCCCGGCGCGCCCGCGAAGAAGCGCGGGTTGTCCGAATAGCAGCTGTACTTCCAGAGCGTGTCGCCCGTGAGCTCGGGGAGGCGGGTGACCACCGTCTCGATGTGCTTGGGCTGGATGACGCCCGCGAACTCCTGGCCGGTGAGGTTGTTGGTCATCTGGAGCCCTGACTCGACGTTGTCGTCGGTCATGAAATAGATGGGCTCATGCCGCTCGGCCTCCCGTCCCAGCACCAGACCGGAGAGGTCCCTGCCCACCAGCGGCTGCGCCTCCGAGTGGTCCCTCGCCAGCGCTCGCCGGGCAGCCTCCGCGTCGATTCCGGCCAGCCCCAGCAGCGTCGGCACCAGGTCCACGTGCGACGTCACCAACTCCGTCCTCCGGGGCTCCGGAAACAGCCCTGGATTGGAGATGACGCACGGCACATGCAGCGTCTCCTGATAGGCGTTGTACCACTTCTGCATCATGCCGCCGTGAGCCCCGAGCATCTCACCATGGTCGGACGTGAGGACGACGATGGTGTTCTCGAAGAAGGAGGTCTGCTTGAGCTGCGCATAGACACGCTGGATGTGTTTACTCACCTCCGCCATGAGGAAGTAATAGAACTGCCGGTACGACGCGGTGTCCCGCTGCGGCAGATACATGCGCGGATACGTGTAGACGTAGTCCTTCTGACAGCGCGGCTTGCTTTCGAGCGACTCGCCCGCCGTCGGTGAAGGCGCCACGTCCGGCAGCTTCCCCGCTTGCTGAAGGTCGCTGAACTCGGTGAACCAGGACACGCCCGAGAAGACGATGTCGTGCGGATTGACGAAGGAGCTCACGACGAGCCACGGCGCCGCGTCCCCCTTCGCGGCCTGCTGGTCCAGGTCGCTCAGCAGCCTGCATACCTGGTCGGCGAAGCCTGGGTCACGGACCGTGCCGTCGTTCGCCTGGGCCGAGCCATGCGGCTCTGGGCCAACCCACCCTGAGAAGCCGAACTTCTCCAGACGCCCGGCCTGCTCGTACAGGGCGATGCGCTCCGGGTAGGCGTCGCCGCTCACGCCATTGCTCATGAGGGGCGTCTGCGTCCCCGGCACCAGGATGTCCTCGTCAGAGAGGTGCCACTTGCCCCGGTAATGCGTCTGATAGCCGCCCTGCCGGAAGTACTCGCCCAGGGTGGGGACGGTGTTGGGCGCCAGCCAGTACATGTCCGGGTCGAACGAGGACTTCCCGATGCCGGGCGTCTGACTTACCCCGTGAAGCGATGGATATTGCCCCGTGTAGAGCGTGGTGCGGCTGGGCGCGCAGGCCGTGGAGGCCGTGTGGTGCCGGAGGAACTCGAGGCCATGCTGGCGGAGCTCCTGGCCGACCCGGTCATTCTCGACACGAAACCGCCGGGCCTCCTCGTTCTCGTACGGAGGCGGGAAGCGCTCCTCGTCCGTGGTGATGATGAGGAAGTTGGGGCGCTTGCCAGCAACCGTCATGTCACGACCTCCTGATGGTGAACGCAAACTGTAACGCAGAAGGCCGTGACGCATGACGGCACCCGCATCTCTTTCTAATTCAGCGCGTCCACCAGCGCCGCCTGGAGCGTCCTCCGGTGCTGCGGGAAGCCCTGATTGGGATAGGGCCGGGCCCCGCTCAGGAACTGCACATACTGCTGATACATCGGGTCGGAGCGCGCGGGCTCCTGCTGATAGAACGCCTGGGTGGCCTGCAGCAGATAACGCGGCGTCGTGCCCTGCGGCGCGTCCCCGCTGAACGCGATGAGGCTGCGCACGGCCGGGTCCTTCATGAAGTCGGTGAAGGCGCGGGCGTCCTCGGCACACGTCCCCATGCACCGCGCGTTGACCACCAGCGCATCCACGAACACCGCGGGCGCGGAGCCCGTGCCCAGCGGAACGGAGATGACCTCTGGAAGCGCCATGCCCGGGTTCGACTTCCGGACGAAGAACAGCCGCTCCGTGTAGCCCATGAAGCCGTTGGCCTGCCCTGCCGCGAACGCCTCTTCCGCCAGGGCATTGTCCGCATAGGTGCCGTCGAGGCATGGGTTGACGCCTGCCTCCAATTCACAGCTCTTCACCACGTCCTCGAACGAATCCAGCGCTGGCGCGTCCAGCGGCAGCGACAGCGCCTGGGACAACACGCCCGTGGGGTTCGTGTCGGCCCAGGCGTCCAGGTAGGACGAGGGCAGCGTCCAGCTTCCGCTGTAGTTGGCCGCAAGCGGGCGCACACCCGGTGCCACGTCCGTGAGAATCTGGACCAGGGAATCGCCATCCGTGGCCGACGACAGGTGGGGGCTGTTCGAGTAGACGACGTAGCTGCACAGGTAGGTCGGCACGCCGTAGCGCTGGCCCGCGATGGAGACGGCTTCTTCCGCCGCCGGATGCGCGACGCCCGCCTCCAGGGCAACGGGCTGCACCCAGCCCTTCGACACGAGGTCACCCATGATGAGCGTGTCGACCTCCACCACCTGCGCGGCCCCTGCGCCCTGGCCGAGGAGCTGGCTCAGGGTGCCTCCGTCATCCAGGTCATAGAGGTCCAGGTTCGCGTCGAACACGATATCCACGTCGATGTCCGAATGCGCCCGCTCGAAGTCCGCCTCCAGACGCTGCTTGAGGCTGGCGAAGCCATCCCCCGCCGAGTCTGGAATGTAGGGGAAGAGCACGACCTTCAACGGCCGCGGGGCCTCGGGTTCGGGCTCCAGGCAGGCACTCAGGAACAGGGCGAGGACGCAGGGCTGGAATCTCCATTGCATGGTGTGGCTCCGGCGAGATGAGGGAAGCCACCCCGCACGGAGGCGGGAGCGGCCTTGCCATTCAGTCTACCACTCCACCTGACAAGGATTTGACACCACGCCTGCGTCTGTCTTTGGAGCCGATGGGCACCGACCTGTCAGGCCGATGCCCTGGTCTTCACCGCCCTCCGGGCGCGGCCAGGAAGCCGCGCTGCACCAGCGAGGAGAGATACGTCTTGATCAACGTGGCATCCACGGACGGACACGACGTCCCTGTTCCTCCCAACGCCTTCAGCGTGTGGCCGCTGTCGCAGACCACCATGCGCGGTCCACCCACGCTCCGGTCCTCGGGCGGCACCTGCTGGAGGAACAGGAGCAGGTCTCCCAGCTCACGGTCTTCCGGCGCCGCGAGGCCGAGCTCGGCGAGCCACTCGTCATAGGGGAGCACGCGCAGCCCGTAGCCGAAAGCGCGCATGTGGCTCCACATCTCGTCCGCTCGCACGGACTGCGGGTTGACCAGGTGGAACGTCTGGCCAATGGACTCGGGACGCAGGGACAGGTCCACGATGGCGCTGCTCACGTAGTCCACCGGCGTCACGTCCAGCAGCGCGTCCACGCTGGGCGCACTCCCCAACTGGACGCAGCCCTTGAGGGTCCTGCACACCAGGTCGTCCGTGTTCCACGCCCCCGTCCGGCTGTGCCCCGTCACCCGCCCCGGCCGGTGAATCGTCACTGGAAGTCCTCGGTGCGAGGCCTCACGCACGAGCTTCTCCGCCACCCACTTGCTCTGGGCGTAGCCGCCCGACAGGCTCGCAGCGGCTCCCAGCGGTTCATCCTCGCGGAAGGGCAGCTGGCGCCCCACGGGCAGCACCGAAACCGTGGAGACATAGTGCAGCGGCTTGATGCGCGTGCGCATGCACAAGCGCAGTATCTCCCGCGTACCAAGCACGTTCGCTGCGCGCATCGACTCGTAGGGGTAGATGAAGTTGACGAGCGCGCCGTTGTGATAGACGGCGTCCACCGCCTCCGACAGCCGCTGGAACTCCACTTCCGACAGGCCCAGCAGGGGCTGGCCGATGTCTCCCCGAACGGGGACGATTCGCTCCGCCAGGTCTTCGCGCCACAGCGAGTAGCTCTCCAGGTTCTTGCGGATCCGCGCCAGCCCCTCCTGCTCCGACTTGGAGCGGACCAGGCAATGGATGCGCGCCTGCGTCTTCTGGCAGAGCGCCTCCAGCAGGAATGCGCCGAGGAAGCCCGTGGCGCCCGTCAGCAGCACCGCGCGCGCGGGGCCGGAGGTCGGCGGCAGCGCCGTTCCCGGCACCAGCCCGGCCTCCAGCACGGCGTCCACCTCCAGCTCCGCCACCACGTCGTGGACCGGCAGCGCGCCCGTCTTCGCGGCCTCGATGGTGCGCGCCATCTCCTCCAGCGTCGGCGACTGCAACAGCGCCCTCAGCGGGATGTCCGCGCCCGACGCGGCCCGCGCGAGGACCAGCACCCGGTAAAGCAGCAGTGAGTGGCCTCCAAGCTCGAAGAAGTGGTCGTGCACGCCCACCTGCTCCACCCCGAGGACCTGACACCAGATGTCCGCCAGCATGGCCTCCCCAGGTGTTCTCGGCGCGACGTGCGCCTTCGCCGCGCCGGAGCCCACACGCTCCGGCGCGGGGAGCGCGGCGCGGTCCACCTTTCCGTTCGGCGTGAGCGGCAGGGCCTCCAGGCTCACGAACACGAAGGGCACCATGTACTCGGGCAGCCGGGACCTCAGGTGGTCGCGCAGCTCACCCGGCTCGGGGGCCTTCCCGTCGCGGCCCACCACATACGCCACCAACTGCTTGTCCGCGCCCGGGCCTTCTCGCACGACGACGACCGCATCGCGGAGGCCTGGGTGCGCCTGCAGCGCAGCGCCAATCTCTCCCAGCTCGATACGGAAGCCGCGGAGCTTCACCTGGTGATCCATGCGGCCCAGGTATTCGAGTTGCCCGTCCGGCAGCCACCGCGCCAGGTCCCCCGTCCGGTACAGGTGCGCGCCCGCATCCCCCGCGAAGGGAGACGTGACGAACCGCTCCGCCGTCAGCTCCATCCGGCCCAGGTAGCCTCGCGCGACACCATGCCCACCAATGTAGACCTCACCCGGCACCCCCACTGGCATGGGCTCTCGGTTCGCGTCCAGCACGTAGACCTGGGTGTTTCCCACGGGCCGGCCAATGGTCGGCGTCTCGCCCCGGTTCACACGGGTGAACGTGGAGTAGGTCGTCGTCTCGCTCGGGCCGTAGAGGTTGAAGACGTCCCGCACGTGGCCCAGGGCGTAGATGGCGTCGACCAGCGCCCCCGCCAGCGCCTCGCCCGCCAGGTTGACGGTGGTGACCGACGCCGGCACCCCGCCCCCTCGCAGCAGCGCGCTCATGGCCGAGGGCACGGTGTTGATGAGCGTCACCTCCTTCGCCGCGGGCAGCTCGGGCAACTCCAGCGCGTTCTTCGCGACGATGACCTTCGCCCCACGGCACAGGGGAGTGAAGATTTCAAAGACGGACAGGTCGAAGCAGATGGACGTCGACGCCAGCGTCCCCGCCAGCGACTCCGGCGAGAAGACGCTCTGGGCCCACTGCAAGAAGGCCACGGCGTTCCGGTGGTCAATCATCACGCCCTTGGGCTTGCCGGTGGAGCCCGAGGTGTAGATGAGGTACGCGAGCGACTCCGGCGTAGTGACACGCCCGGGGTTCGTCTCCGGCTCGGCGCCGAGGGTGGCGGCATCCGCGTCCAGGCACACCACCCGCGCCTCGGTGACGGGAAGCTCCGGGAGCAGCCGCTGCTGCGTGAGCAGCACGGGCACCTGGGCGTCCTCCAGGATGAGCGCCAGCCGCTCCTTCGGGTAGGCGGGGTCCAGTGGAACATAGGCACCGCCGGCCTTGAGGATGGCCAGCAGCCCGATGACGAGCTCCTCCGTCCGCTCGACGCAGAGCCCCACGCGCGCCTCGGGCCGCACGCCCAGCCGCCGCAGGTGATGGGCCAGTTGGTTCGCCCGGCGGTTGAGCGCGGCGTAGGTCAGCGTCCGCGCTCCGCTCACCACGGCCACGGCGTTCGGCGTCCGCTCCACCTGGGCCTGGATGAGCTCGTGCATGCACAGCGCCGGGACGCCGAGCGCCGGACCATTCCATGCCGTGAGCAGCCGCGTCCGCTCTTCCGCCGACAGCACGGGCAGCTTCGACAGGGGCGTCTCCGGCTTCGCGACGACGGCCTCCAGCAGCACCTGGAGGTGCCCCACCATCCGCTCCGCCGTCGAGGCGTCGAAGACCTCTCGCGAGTATTCGAGCATGCCAGCCAGGCCCTGTTCGCCGGAGGCCAGGATGAGCGACAGCTCGAACTTGGCGACGCCTTCCACGCTGCCGTCGGGCGCTCCGCCCAGGAAGGACCAGCGCGTCCCGGGCAGATCCAGCGTGGGCGCGGGGATGTTCTCCAGCGTGAAGCAGGCGCGCACCAGCGGGTTGAGCCCGCCCTCACGCGATGCACCGACCGCCTTCACCACTTCGCTGAAGGGCAGCGCCTGGTGGTCCTGCGCGTCGAGCACCGTCTTGCGCGCCCGGGCCAGCCACTGCGAGAAGGCCGGGTCCCCGGACACGTCACTCCGGAGCACCAGCGTGTTGGCGATGAAGCCGATGAGGTCCGGTGGCACGCTCCCGCGGTTCGCGGTCACCGTCCCCACGCCGAAGTCGACCTGCCCTGAGTAGCGGTGCAGCAGCGCGGCGAACGCGGCGTAGAGCACCATGAAGAGGCTGCAGCCTTCACGTTGGCCGAGCTCCCGCAGCGCCTCGCTCAACGCGGGCGAGAAGGCCACGGGCACGGTCGCGCCGCGGTGGCTCGTGGCGCTGGACACGCCACGGTCCACGGGGAGCTGAAGCGGCGGCAGGCCCTGGAGCTGCTCCTCCCAGAAGGCCCGCTCCCGGGCACCAGCAGGCCCCGCCAGCCAGGCCTGCTCACGCAGGGCCGACTCGGCGAACTGCATGGACACGGGCGGCAAGGCCGCGGCCTGCCCCCTCACGAAAAACGCGTAGAGCGCGGACAGCTCCCGGACGAAGACGCCAAGCGACCAGCCATCCGTGATGATGTGGTGCTTCGTCACGAAGAGCGCGGAGTCGTCGTCGTCCAGGGACACCAGCGTCACGCGGAACAGGGGCCCCTGGGACAAGTCGAAGGGCTGCTGGGCCAGGGCCTCCGAGCGCCGTCGGACCTCCTCGTCGCGCTGCGCCTCCGTCAGCCCTCGAACCTCCACGACGCGCAGCGACGCGCCCACGTCGGGCGACGCGATGAACTGTCTTGGACTTCCGTCCACCTCCGGGAAGGACGTCCGGAGGACCTCGTGCCGCCGGACCAGCTCGTCCAGGCTCCGGCGCAGCGCCAGCGGGTCCAGCGCGCCGCGGACCCGCAATCCCAGATGGACGTTGTACTGCGCGGTGCCCGGTGACAGCCGGTCCAGGAACCAGAGCCGCTCCTGGCCGCTGGACAGTGGGATGACCTGGGGCCTCGTGACGGGCTGCTCCGATCCGCTGCCCGCCTCGTTGCGCGCGGTGTGCTTGCGCAGGAACGCGAGGATGTCGGCCTTGTTCGCCGCCAGCTCGGTCCGCAGCTCCGGCGTGAGGACGGCCTTTCCCGCCTCCACCACCAGCTTGTCACCGTCGACACGCAGGCGAACCCCCCTGGCCGCGAGGGTGCCCAACAGCTCCCGTACACTCATAGGACGAAGACCTCGTTGTCGTTGGTTTCGACCGCCTCTGCCTGGGTTGCGAGCGTCTCAGCCAGGGCGCGATCCATGACCTCACTCTGGAGATGCGCGCAGAGCGCATCCAGCGTCGGGTGCTTCCAAATCAGTGACGCCGGGAGCGACAGCCCCAGTCCCGACGCCAACCGGTTGCGCAGCTCGAGCCCCATCAGCGAGTCGAGCCCGAAGCCCTGCAGCGGCGCCTCCGCGTCGATGCGCGCGGAGTCGAGCCGGAGCACCCGGCCCAGCTGCTCGCGAACGAACTTCTCCAGCGCCACCCGCGCGTCCCGAGGCGTCGCCGTCCGCAAGGCTTCAAGCAACTCCACATCCCTGGCGGCCCGCGCGTCCTCCCCCGCGTTGGCCGGGACGAGCTCCGACAGCCAGAGCGAGGACTTCGCGCGCGGATAGAACTCCACCCACTTGTGGAGGTCGAGCGGCATGACGGCCATCTGCGTCACGTCACCATCCAACAGCCGGCCCAGGATGGCGTTGCCTTCCGCGGGCGTCAGGCTGTCGGAGCCCCGCTGCGCCAGGCGCACTCCCCGGTTCGACTGCGCGGCGGCCAGGCCGACCTCGGAGAAGGGCCCCCAGTTGATGCTCAGGCCTGGCAGCCCCAGCACCCGGCGGTGATGGGCCAGCGCGTCGAGGAAGGCATTGGCTGCCACGTAGTTCCCCTGCCCTGGTGCGCCAAACAGCGAGGCCGCCGACGAGTACAGCACGAAGAAGTCGAGCGGCAGCTCGCGCGTCAAGACATGCAGGTTCCAGCCACCGAGGACCTTGGGCGCCATCACCCGGCGGAAGCGCTCCACCGTCTGCTGCAACAGGACGCCGTCATCCAGCACACCCGCCGCGTGGATGACGCCTCGCAGCGGTGTGCCCCCCTCGGCAATCTCCGCGAACACCCGGGCCACCTGAGCGCGGTCGGACACATCCGCGCCCATCACCCGCACGCGCGCCCCCTCCGCTTCGAGCGTGGCCACGTCCGCCTGCTGCGCGGGCGTCAACGTGGTGTCACGCCCGAGGAGGACGAGGTGACGCGCGCCCTGCTCCACCATCCACTTCGCCACCGCGAAGCCCAGTCCTCCCAGGCCGCCCGTCACCAGGTACGTCCCATCCGCGCGGAGCCGTCGAGCCCCCGTGGCCGGCACCACCACGCGCGCCCCGGGATGATTCAGGGTGAGCGTGCTCACCTCTTCGATGGCTGAAGGCAGGCCCCCGGCCTCGAAGGCGTCCTTCACCTCGCGCCACAGCCGGGCGAACCGGTCGGGCTTGCGGCGCGCGAAGGTGTGCACGTCGACCACGCACCACGCGACGTTCGCAGCCCCGGCCGAGGGCGCTTCAGACGTCCCTCGCAAGTCGATGACGCGAGCCCCCTCCGCCAGCACGGCGAGGCTCGGACCGTGGCCGACAGCGCCCGGCGCGATGACGGCCAGGTCCACCCCTCGGCCTCCCGTCGTATCCAGCAGCGCTGTGGCGAATGAAGCGTCCGCGGGGTCCACGACGTGGGCGGCGCCGAGCTCCAGCAGGGAGACCCGCTGGCCGTCCGCCGTGGCTTCGGCGAAGACCTCCGCCCCCATGCGCCGTGCCAACTGGATGGCCGTTCGCCCGAGTCCGCTCGTGGCCCCGAGGACCAACACACGGTCTCGCTTCTCCACGCGTCCCAGGTGGAACAGGCCGTACCAGACAGGCAGCACGGTCGCCGCCAGCGCCGCGGCCTCTTCGTGCGACGCCGAGGGCGGGCGCAGCGCGGTGTTCCCAGCGGGCACGCACAGATGCGAGCCGAGGCCCGACGTCACCAGCGCGAGGCGCTCCTCGCCCACGGTGACGTCCTTCACGCCCTCGCCCACGGCCACGATGCGTCCACTGCACGCGGTGGCACCTGCTTCGTCCCAGCGCTCCGGGTTTGACGACCTGCCCAGGCCCGGACGCGCCGCCACGCCGACTTCGAGTTCGACCTCTCCAGGCCCCGGCGGACGGCGGACCGCGGACCGGTACTCCTGGCGCCCTTGCGCATCACGCTCGACCCGGAAGGGTTGGCCCTCGGCGGGGACGACCGCTTCATGGGAGGCCCTGCCGGGCTCGCCACGGACGATGCGGCCGACATGCCGCCCATCAGGGCGGAGGGAGAGTTCCTCCTCCGCGTCCGCCACGAGCAGCTCGCGCACCAGCGCGCCAGCGGCGTCCTCGATGCTCATGCGCGCGGACACGTCCACCCGCGTGCACTTCAGCTCGGCGTGCTCCTGCGCGAGCGTGCGCCCCAGGCCCCACAACGGAGCCTGCACGACGTCCGAGGCGGAGCGGCTGTCCGCTCCATGGTGGAGCCCCGTCGTGACCATCCACAAACGAGGCGGACTCGACAGCCCCATCCGGGAGAGCCCCTGCACGAGGTGCAGCACGCCGCCGCAGCCCATCAACGGGTCCACGTCGCCTGACTCCAGGCCCGTCAGGTGAATCACGCCGCGCGCGGCGGCCCCTGTGCCGAACGTCTCCGTCAGCACCTCATCGAAGGCCATCGGCGACGATACATCCACGGCGCGGCGGCCCGGCCTGGAGCCACCCAGGTCGATACGGGTGACTTCGCCCTGGCGCGCGCGGAGCTGTGACTCCACCGAGTCCGCCAGCTCACTGCCGTCCGCGATGAGCAACCAGCGCCCGCCCGCCTCGGCGCCCCAGGCCTGGAGCGGCTCGACGGCGGGGGCATGGCGCCACTCCTGGGCGAAGAAGAGGTCCCTGCCCTCCGCGCCCGCCACGGGAGCATCCAGCTGCTGAACCCGCAGCCCCAGCGCCTCCAGCAGCACCGTGCCGGACGCATCGCGCAGCACCAGGTCGAACGCGTAGACGCCTCGGCGCGTGCCCTCGGGTGTCCGCATCCGGACGTGGCAGAAGGCCTCCGCCTCGGGCAGGGCGTGAAGCCGCAGGTTTTCGAGCGCCACCGGGACAGCGGGCCCCGCGTCCCGTGGCACGTCCTCCGGAGGCACCGCGGCGGACACCAGTTGGAAGCAGGCGTCGAGCAGCGCGGGATGGACTCGATACGCCGAGGCCCGCGTGGCCAACGACTCCGGCAGGCGGAGGTGGCCGATCGCCTCCCCTCGCCCCCGCCAGACCTGCTGCACGCCCTGGAACGCGGGCCCGTAGGCCACGCCGTTGCGTGCCAGCGTCTCGTAGTGCGCCGCTTGGGTCAGCACGTCGGGGCAGCGCTCGCGGATGACCTCCAACGGCTCGGGCGCCCGCGGCGACGGCCCTGTCTCTAGGAGACGGAGCTGGCCCACGACGTGGGTCATCCACCCCGCTGGCGCGCTCGACTCCGTCTCCGCCTTCTGGCTCGAGAGCTGGAACGTGAGGGTGCGGCCCTGCTCGCCGTGCAGCGCCAACTGGACGGTGCGCTCCTGGCCCTCGGGCAGGAGCAGGCCCTCCTTGAAGGAGGTGTCGACCAGCTCATGCGCTGCGCCGCCCGACAGCGCGTGCGCCGCGGACAGCGCCATCTCCAGGTAGGCCGCGCCTGGAACCACCACCGAGCCCGCCACGCGATGGTCCGCGAGGAACGCGGGCTCGCTCGCGCTCAGGGTGGATTCCCAGAAGCGGGTCTCCTGCTGCACGGAGGTCGTGAAGGAGGTGCCCAGGAGCGGATGCCCCCCCGAGCGCGCGAAGTGGCCTCGCGCCGCGCGCGTGGGCCCCAGCTCCAGCCAGTGCCGTTCCCGCTGCCAGGGATACGCGGGCAGTGCAACGCGCCGCCGCTTGTCCGGATGCAGTCGGAGCCAGTCCACGCGGTCCACTCGGGTGGCCAGCGCGCCCAGGGACGCGAGCAGCGTCGGCCACTCTTCCTGCTCCCGGAGGAGGCTCGGGACGACCAGGCCTCGGCCGGAGGCGTCGCCTTCGCGCAGCATCGCATCCACGAAGGGCACCAGGATGGGATGGGGGCTCAGCTCGATGAACAGGACGTTCCCCTCCTGGATGAGACGCTGCACCGCGTCCGCGAACAACACGGGCTGTCGCAGGTTGCGCACCCAATACGCGGCGCTCAGCTCCCGGCCGTCAATGGGGGCACCCGTCACCGTCGAGTAGAGCGGCACCGTGCTGCCCGTGGGACGGATGCCAGCCATCCGCTCGAGCAAATCCTGCCGGAGCGGGTCCATCTGCGGACTGTGGGACGCCACGTCCACCTTCACCCAGCGGCAGAAGACCTCGCGCTGCTCCAGGCGCTCCAGCACCTCCTTCAGCGCGGCCGGGTCGCCCGAGAGCACCGTGGCCTTCGGGCCGTTGCTGACGGCGATGGCGATCCGGTCCTCCGCGCCCCGCAGCTCCGCCTCCGCCTGCTCGCGCGAGAGGTCCACCACCGCCATGGCGCCCTTGCCACTCACGCGCCGGAGCAGCTTGCTGCGCTCGCAGATGATGCGCGCGGCGTCGTCCAGCGTCAGCGCACCCGCGACGTGGGCCGCGGCGACCTCGCCCATGCTGTGCCCCACCACCGCGTGCGGCTCCAGCCCCAGTGAGCGCCACACCGCCGCGAGCGACACCTGCAAGGCGAACAGCGTCGGTTGGATGACGTCGATGTCATTCCAGCGCGGCTGCTGCTCGGGGTTCGTCAACAGCTCGCGCAGCGACCAGTCCGTATAGCGGCCCAGCGCCTCGTGGCACCGGTCGATGGCCTCGCGGAACGTCGCATCCTCTGCGTACAGCCGCCGTCCCATGCCGAGCCACTGCGAGCCCTGCCCGGGGAACACGAAGACGACCTTCTGGCTGTTGCTCCGGCGTCCCACGGACAGGCCAGGGTGACTCTCTCCGGCGGCATACGCGTCGAGCTGCGCGACCAACTCCTGTGAGGACTTCGCCGCGAGCGCGAGCCGGTGGTCATGGTGCGTGCGGCACAGGGCCGCCGTGTAGCTGAGGTCCGCGAGCGTCCCCACGCCCTCGCCCCTCAGGAAGGTGCTCCACGTCCTGGCCAGGTCGGCCAGCGCAGGCGCCGTCTTCGCGGACAGGACGACGAGCTGCGCCTTCCCGTCCTCCGTGGGCACGGGCGAGGACGTGGTCGAGGGGGCCTCCTCCAACACCACGTGCGCGTTGATGCCGCTCAACCCGAAGGAGCTCACGCCCGCGATGCGCCGCCCCTGGAGGGCCGGCCAGGGGACCCGCTCGACGGGGACACGCGCGGGGATGCGGTCCCACTCCACATGGGGGTTGGGCGTATGGAAGTGCAGGTGCGGCGGAATCTCCCGGTGCTGGAGCGACAGAATCGTCTTGATGACACCTGCGATTCCGGCGGCTGGCTCCAGGTGGCCGATGTTCGTCTTCACCGAGCCGATGAAGAAGGGCTGGTCCTCCGGGCGTCCCTTGCCCAGCACGGCCCCCAGGGCCCGCAGCTCAATGGGGTCACCCAGCGGCGTCCCCGTGCCGTGGGCTTCGATGTAGCCCACGAGGGCCGGCGACACGCGCGCGTTCTCCAGCGCCTTCGTCACGACGGCCTGCTGCGACGGTCCGTTGGGCACCGTCAGGCCGCCGCTGGCCCCGTCATGGTTGACGGCGGAGCCACGAATCAGCGCGAGGACGTCGTCGCCGTCACGCTGCGCGTCCGACAGGCGCTTGAGCACGAGGATGCCGCAGCCCTCGCCTCGCACATACCCGTCAGCCGCGGCGTCAAAGGTCTTGCAGCGACCGTCGCTCGCGAGCGCCTGCATGCTGCAGAGGCAGACGGTCGTCTCAGGGGACAGGATGAGATTGACGCCGCCCGCGAGCGCGAGGTTGGACTCGCCGCGCCGGAGGCTCTCACAGGCCAGGTGGAGCGACACCAGCGAGGACGAACACGCCGTGTCGATTGGCATGCACGGCCCCTGCAGGCCCAGCACGTAGGAGATGCGCCCCGGGACGAAGCTGTAGCCGTTGCCCGTCGCCATGTACCCGTCGAAGCGGGTCGCGTCATTCTCCTTGAGCAGGCGCGCCATGTAGTCGCTGGACATCACCCCCATGAAGACGCCCGTCTTGCTGCCCATGAGCTGACCGGGCGCCACGCCCGCGTTCTCCAGTGCCTCCCACGCGACCTCCAGGGTGATGCGCTGCTGCGGGTCCAGGCTCGCCGCTTCCCGGGGCGCGATGCCGAAGAACTCGGCGTCGAAGTGCTCCACGTCATCGAGGAAGCCACCGCGGGTGCCGTACATCTTCCCCGGCATCCCGCGCGTCGCGTCGAAGTAGGCCTGCACGTCCCAGCGGGACTCGGGCACCTCGCGGAGCGCGTCCACGCCGTCTCGAAGGATCCGCCAGTACGACGGTCCATCAACCGCGCCACCGGGGAAACGGCAACCCATTCCGATGACGGCGATGGGCTCGGTCCGGGCGCGCTCCACCACCTCGAGGCGGGCCTGCATCTTCTCCACGAGCAACGCGGCGCGCTGCAACGCGGAGGGCTCGGCTGTCTTTGGCGAGTTGCTCATGATCCTTCTTCCATCAGTGCGGCGAGCTTCGCTTCGAGCGAAGCGGCGAGCTCATCCGGTGACAGCTCCATGATTCGGTCGAGAAGCACCGTGTCCTGGGCCTCCCCCTGCCCTTCCGCGGCCAGCTGCGGCTCCTGGCCGAAGACTTCGCCCAGCAGGTAGGCCGCGATGGCCTCCGCCGTCGGGTAGTCGAAGACGAGCGTCGAAGGCAGCGACGCACCGACCGTCTTCTGCAGCCGGTTGCGCAGCTCCAGCGCCATCAACGAGTCCATTCCCACCTCGAACAGCCGCTGCCGTGGCTCCAGTGGCGCTGAGGACTCCAGCCCGAGCACCCGCACCGCGGCGTCCAGGACGTGCTCCAGCAGCAGCGCCATGCGCTGGCGGGGTTCCGCGCTGTCGAGCCGGCGCCGCAGCTCGGAGGCCGACGGGCCGTCCGCCTCGGGCTCGGCACGCACCTGGCCCGCGACGTCGGCGAGCAGCGTGGGCGCCGCGTCCCGGGGAAACTGCGCCAGGTAGCGCGACCACTGCACCTGCAACAGGGTGAGCTGCGGCTGCGCGCGGCAGAAAGCCTTGCCGAGAGCCTCCAGCGCCTCGGCCGGGGTGAAGGCCTCCACTCCCTGCGCCTGGTAGCGGGACGCGAGCTCCGCGGCCATGCCCACCTGGGCCCAGGGGCCCCAGTTGATGCTCAGCGCCGGGAGCCCCAGGGCACGCCGGTGATGCGCCAGCGCGTCCAGGAAGGCATTGGCCGCCGCGTAGCTTCCCTGCCCCGGCGCGCCCAGCAGCGACGACGCAGACGAGTACAGGACGAAGAAGTCGAGCGGCTTGCCCTGCGTCAACGTGTGCAGGTGCCACGCGCCGTCCACCTTGGGCGCGAGCACCCGGGTGAAGCGCTTCCAGTCCTGTTGCAGGAGGACGCCGTCGTCCAGCACCCCCGCCGCGTGGACCACGCCGCGCAGCGGCGCAAGCGACTCCGCTTCCGCCAAGGCGCGCCGGACGTCTTCCTGCTTCGACACGTCCGCCTGGAGCACGAGCACCTTCGCCCCCGCCGTCTCCAGCGCGCGGATGGCCTCTTGCGCTTCGGGCCTGGGGCCGCCGCGTCCGAGGAGCACCAGGCTCCTGGCGCCCCGCTCCACCATCCACCCGGCCAACGAGAGGCCCAATCCACCGAGCCCGCCCGTGAGCAGGTAGCTCGCCTCCGGGTTCAGGCGGAGCGGCTCCGTCCGCGTCACGTCCCGCGATTCGCGAAGGCGGGCCACGTGACGCTGCCCTTCGCGAATCACCACCTGCCGCTCACCGTCGGTGGCGCCCAGCTCGCGCCAGATGGCGTCGGCCGCGTCCCCCAGGGCGGAGGGGTCCAGGTCGATGAGCGCGCCACACAGCTCGGGGTGCTCCTGCGAGAAGACGGCGCCCAGGCCCCAGAGGGGGACCTGCTCCATCGCCAGCGGCGTGGGACGCGTGTCGAGCGCGCGGGCGCCCCGCGTCACCCACCAGATGCGCGCGGTGAGGGCGGAGTTCGCCAGCGCCTGGGCCAGGGAGAGCGCGCTGCCCGCCCCCAGTTGGTGCGCCGCTCGCAGGGCCTCCACCTCCTCGCCACCGGGCCCACGCAGCGCCCAGAGGTGGACGATGCCGCCGAGGGGCTCGCCGGGAAGCACCGCTTCCTGGAGCAGCCGCGCGTAGTCGTCGGGCCGCTGCGCATCCAGCGTGAAGCGGCCTTCGCCATGACGAACGAACGCCGCTCCCGGATGGACCAGTACCGGGCGACCGCCCTGCTTCTGGATGCGCTCCGCGAGCGCCTCCGCGGTGCCCGCGGTGTCAGCGAACACAATCCAGCAACCAGCTTCGGGCGTCGCCTCGGACGCGGGCCGCGGCTTCCAGCCCAGCTCGTAGAGGGAGTCCCGCTGGCCGTGGCGCAGCACCGCCATCAGGGCCTCGCGCGGCGCTCGCTTGTGCTTCAGCCCCTCAATCTCGATGAGTACCTGGCCCTCCGCGTCGACCACGAGGACGTCGCCGGTGATGACCTCGCCGACGGCTTCCTCCGCGTCCCTGCGCACGGCGTAGGCCCAGACGGGGCCGGTGGGCTGCGCGTGGAAGCGGAGGCGCTCCACGGAGATGGGGACGTAGACGGTGCTCAGCATCGCGTCCTCGCGGATGAGGTCCGTTCCCATCGCCTGCAGGAAGGAGTCGACCAGGCCCGGGTGGACGTACAGGCTCCGGTCGTCCTGCTCCGTGGGAAGGCGCATCTGACACAGCGCCTCGCGGCCTCCGCTGTGGATGCGCTCAATCCAGCGGAACGCGTGCCCCAGGTTGAAGCCGATGTCCCAGTTGCGCTCGTAGAGCCCGCCGTCGAGCTGACGCGCGCAGCGCGCCTCGATGTCCTGTCGCGAGAGGGGCGCGGGACGCGCGGGCCCGTCTCCGCTCAACAGCGTCCCCGTGCCGTTCAGCAGCCATCCCTCGGTCTCCTCATCGGCGGTGGCGGAGAGGCTGTAGAGCTCGAAGTCGTACCGCCCCTGTCCCTTGGGCGCGAGCACGAGCTGCACGAGCTGCTCCTCATCGTCCGCGAGCACGATGGGCTGCGAGAAGACGCACTTCTCGATGGTGTACGGCCCCGCGCCGAACGACTGCGCCGCCGTCGCGATGATGCGCGCGATGTGGCACGAGCCGGGCACGACGATGGTGCCGTAGAGCCGGTGGTCCTCCAGGAACGGGAGCGACCGCGCGCTGTAGCGGCCCTCGAAGACCAGAGACTTGCTCAAGGGCGAGCGCACCCGCTGGCCGACGAGCGCCTGCGCCGTGGTGAGCGTCGAGGGTGTGCGGGACGCCTTCGGGGCATCCAGCCAGTGCCGCTGGTGCTGCCACGGGTAGACGGGCAGCGCGACACGGGTCCGGCGGCGCTCGCCGTTCAGCGCGCTCCAGTCCACGTCCACGCCCTGGGTGTAGAGCGCGGCCAGGCTGGAGAGAATCTGCGCCTGCTCGGGCTGTCCCTTGCGCAGCGACGGCAGCCAGGTGCCCGCGTCGTCCCCCAGGCCCTTGAGCGCCATGCCCGTGAGCGTCGGATGCGGGCCGACCTCCACGAAGACGGTGCCGCCCAGGGCCCGCAGCGCCATGAGGCCGTCGTGGAAACGCACGGCCTCACGGACGTGGCGGCGGAAGTACCCGGCGTCGAGCACCGTGCCTTCCTCCAGCACCTGCCCCGTGACGTTGGACACCAGGTGGATTCGCGGCGCCCGGAAGGCGAGTGCTCCCGCCGCCTTCTCGAACGCATCCAGCATCGGCTCCATCAGCGGCGAGTGGAACGCGTGGGACACGGTGAGCCGCCGAGCCTTGAAGCCCTGCGCCTGAAGCGCGGCGGAGAGGGCCTCCACTGCCTCACGCTCGCCCGCGATGACGGTGTCCGTGGGTCCGTTGACCGCGGCAATCGACACGCGGTCCGCGTACGGCGCCAGGGCCTGCGCGACGACCGCCTCGCTCGCGGTGATGGCCACCATCTCCCCGGCGCGAGGCAGCGCCTGCATGAGCCGCGCGCGCCGGGTGATGAGCCGGAGCGCGTCCTCGAGCTCCAGCACGCCCGCCACACACGCGGCCACGTACTCACCCACGCTGTGCCCCAGCACCGCCCAGGGCTCGACACCCCAGGAGCGCCACAGCTCCGCCAGGGCGTACTCCAGCGCGAAGAGCGTCGGCTGCGTGTACCCGGTGTCGTCGATGCGCGCGTCCGTCCCGTGCATCACCGAGAGGAGGGAGTGGCTCCACTCGCCCTCGAGCAGCGCGTTGCACCGGTCCAGGGCCGCGCGGAAGACGGGCTCCGTTTCGTACAGCTCACGGCCCATGCCCGCGTACTGCGCGCCCTGTCCCGTGAAGACGAAGACGACCTTGGGCGCTTCACCCTCGAAGCGGTGCTGGGCCAGCCGGGGCACTTCGTCCCCTCGGGCGAAGGCTTGCAGCCGCTCCCGGGCCTGCTCCGCCGTCTCCACGACGAGCGCCATGCGGTGGGAGAAGGACGTGCGCTGGGTGTTCGCCGCGTGGGCGACATCCGCGAGCGACAGCTCCGTCCGCTGGGCGAGGTGCTCCCCGACTCGGCCCACGAGCTGCGCGAGCGCACCCTTCGTCTTCGCAGAGAGCGCGAGCACCTGCGCGCCGCGCTCGGACTGCGCCTTGAATGGCTCGGGCCGCGGCGCCTCCTCCACGAGGATGTGCGCGTTGGTGCCGCTCAAGCCGAAGGCGCTGATACCGGCGATTCGTGGACGCGTCCGCTCCGGCCAGGGGGTGACCTGCGTCGGGATGTCCAGCGGGAAGCCGTTCAGCTCGATGTGCGGGTTGAGCTTCTTGAGGTGCAGGTGCGGCGGGATCACGCCATGCCGGTGCGCCAGGACGACCTTGATGAGCCCGGCGATGCCCGCCGCGGCCTCCAGGTGGCCAACGCTGGTCTTCACCGAGCCCATCATCAGCCGCTGCTGGGGCGCGCGGCCCTCGCCGAGCACGTTGGCCACGGCGCGGACCTCGATGGGGTCACCGAGCGACGTGCCCGTGCCGTGCGCCTCGATGTAGTCCACGTCGGAAGGCGCGACGTTCGCGTTGGCCAGGGCGGCGCGGAGGACCTGCTGCTGGGCATCCCCGTTGGGCACGGTGAGCGCGCTGCTGGGGCCGTCGTGATTGACGGCCGAGCCACGGATGACGGCGAGGATGTCGTCACCATCCCGCTTCGCATCCGACAGGCGCTTGAGGACGACCATGCCGCAGCCCTCGCTGCGCACGTAGCCGTCGGCGGCTTCGTCGAACGTCTTGCACCGGCCGTCCGCCGACAGGGCCCGGAGCTGCGCCAGATAGATGGTGGAGTGCGGCGCGAGCGTCATGTTGACGCCACCCGCCAGCGCCAGGTTGGCCTCGCCACCACGCAGGGCCTGGCAGGCGAGGTGCACGGCCACCAGTGACGATGAGCACGCCGTGTTGAGGCTCATCGCCGGCCCCTGGAAGCGGAGCAGGTAGGCCAGCCGGCCCGCGGCGAAGCTCGCGTCGTTGCCGGTGGCGATATAGGCGTCGCCCGCCGCCGACGCGCTGCCCACGCCGTTGAGCATCGCGTACTCGTTGCTGCCGATGCCGACGAACACCCCCGTCTTGGTGTTGGCCAGCCGCGCGGGCGCGAGCCCCGCGTGCTCCAACGACTCCCAGGCGACCTCCAGCAGCAGCCGCTGCTGTGGGTCCATGTTCGAGGCCTCGCGAGGCGCAATCCCGAAGAACTGGGCGTCGAACTGATCCGCGTCGTCCAGGAAGCCGCCCCAGCGCGTGTATGTCTTGCCAGGGACGCCCGGCCGCGCGTCGTAGTACTCGTCCACCTTCCAGCGCGAGGTGGGGACCTCGCGGATGGCGTCCACGCCGCCCTCCAGCAGCTTCCAGAAGGCGTCGGGGCCCGAGGCCCTCGGGACGCGGCAGCCGATGCCGATGATGGCAATGGGCTCCGTCGCGTTGCTCACGACGCGGCCCGTCTCCTCGGTCGCCTCCACCTCCAGCCGGAGCACGTCCTTCAGCAGATACGTGGCGAGGGCCAGGACGGTCGGACGGTCGAAGGCGATGGTGGACGGGAGCTGGACACCGAAGCGCGCCACCAGCCGGCGCCGGAGCTCCACGGCGGTGATGGAATCCATCCCCGTGTCGAAGAAGCCCTGCTCCAGCTTCACCGCCGCGCTGGACGCGAAGCCCAGCACCCGGGACACCTCCTCACGCACCCACGACGTCACCAGCTCCTTGCGCCGCGCTGGCGTGGCGTTGCGCAACTGCGCCAGTGCCTCGCTGCCGTCCACTGACGCCACCGGCGTGGGCGCGGAGGACGACGCACCGAGCGCCTCCAGGAGCGGCCTGGGCGCTCGCGCCTCGTACACGGACTTGAAGAGGCTCCAGTCAATCCGCGCCACGCTCCGTTGCGTCACGTCCGCTGCGAGCAGCGCTCCGAGCAACTGGAGCCCGCTCTCCACGGTGACACCGCGCACGCCGATGCGCTCGAACCAGCGCAGCCCTTCCTCGGCGACCATGCCCTCGGCCGCCCACGGCCCCCAGTTGATGCTCAGCGCGTGCTGGCCCTGGGCGCGGCGATGGTGCGCCAGCGCATCGAGGAACTGGTTGCCCGCGGCGTAGTGCGCCATCTGCGCCGAACCCCACACCGCCGAGCCCGAAGAGAAATAGACGGTGAAGTCCAGGTCCAGCCCCTGCGTGACCTGGTGCAGCACCCAGCCCCCCGCCACCTTCGGGCGCAGGATGGAGGCGAGCTCCGCCTCGTCCATGGCCTCCAGCGACACCTGCGTGGACACGCCCGCTGCGTGGATGACGCCCTTCAGCGGAGCCGGGCCACGCTGGACGGCGTCGATGACCTCCGTCATGCGTACCGCATCCGCCACATCGGAACTGAGGGCGTGGACGACGGCGCCCTCCGCTTCCATGGCCTCGATGGCGGCGACCTGCCGGCCCACGTCACTGTCGCGGGGCATGGCGGCCCACGCGTCGCGGCCCGGCAGTCCCTTCCGGCCCAGCAGCACGAGGTGACGCGCCCCCTGGGAGACGAGCCAGCGCGCCACATGGAGTCCCAATCCGCCCAATCCGCCCGTGACGAGGTACGTCGCATCCGCGCGAAGCGTGAGGCGGGCACCGCCTGCGGCAGGCGCCGCGGGAACCAGCCGAGCAACGTAGCGGGTGCCACCGCGGAAGGCCGCCTGGTCCTCGCCATCCGCTCCGGACAGCTCACGCCACAGCGCCTCCACCTCGCCCTCCGGCGCGGCGGGGTCCAGGTCCAGCAGCCCGCCCCAGACCTCCGGGTGCTCCAGCGCCAGGACACGGCCCAGGCCCCACAGCGGCGCGTGTATGGGCGAGCCGCTCGTGACGTCGCCCACCGGCTGGGCCCCCCGCGTGCACAGCCACAAACGGGCGCCGCTCGCGGACGGTGCCTTCACCAGTGCCTGCACCAGCCGCAGCGCCGTGTGGACGCCTCGCTTCTGTGCGGACTCCACCTCCGCGAGCGTGGGCTCCGCGCCGGACACGCTGTCCGCGCCCCACAGGTGCACCACGGCCTTCACCAGGCCCACGTCCTGGAGCAACCGCGCGTAGTGCTCGGCGTTGTCCGGGTGGATGGACCGCACCTTCTGGCCTTCGACGACCGCGACCTCACCGGGGACGACCAGCCAGCACGACTCGCCCTGGGCTTCCAGGTGGGCCGTCAGCGCGGCACCTGTGCCCTCGCGGTCCCCGAAGACGAGCCAGGTCCCTTCGTTCATGGGCGCGCGCGACGACGGTGCCTCGCGCTCACGCGCATGCCAGGTGATGTCGTAGACCCAGTCATCCGGACGCGGGGCGCTCGACGTGTCCACGCCCCGGGCCACGGAGGTCCGGGTCAACGTCGTCACGGGAGCGTCGTCAATCCAGTACCGCAAGCGCTGCCATGGGTAGAGCGGCAGCGCCGCGACCCGGCCTCCCTCCGGGAAGAGCCGGCTCCACTCCACGGGGTAGCCCTTCACATAGAGCCCGCCCAGCGCGCCCAGCATCACCGTCTGGCCGTCCCGCCCCTTGCGCAGCGACGGCACCACAGCGCCTTCCAGCTCGCGGCGTCCCAGCGCCTGCGACACGTACCGGCCGAGCGCGGGCTGGGGCCCCAGCTCGACGAAGAGCCGCTGCCCGTCCGCCAGCAACGCTTCCACCGCCGCCGAGAACCGCACCGGCTCGCGGACGTTGCTCGCCCAGTACGCCGCGTCGAGGGACGTGCCGTCGACGGCCTCGCCGCTCACCGTCGAGAACATCGGGATGGACGTCGGCCGCGTCTCGACGTGACTCAGGACCTGGGTCAGCTCGGCCTGGAGCGGTGCCATCTGGTGGCTGTGGAAGGCGTAGTTGACGCCCAGGTCCCGTGTGGCGACACCTCGCGCACGCAAGCTTTCGAGCAGCGCGCCGAGCGCCGCCGGCTCACCCGACACAACGACACTCCGGGCGTCGTTGATGGCCCCCACCGACAGCCGGTCCACGTAGGGCGCCAGCTCGCGCTCGGCCTCTTGGGGCGACAGTTCGACGGAGGCCATGCGACCCTGGCCCGTCGCCTTCTGCATGATGCGGCTGCGGTGCGCCACCAGCCGAGCGGCCTCGGCCAGGCTCAGCGCGCCGGCGACGTGCGCAGCGGCCACCTCGCCCACGCTGTGCCCCACGACCGCGGCCGGGCCGACGCCCAGCTCACGCCATGCGGCCGCGAGCGCGACCTGGATGGCGAAGATGGCGGGCTGGGCCACCTCCGTCTCCCCCAGACGGGACTCGGGGCCGTCCGCCATCAGCGCGTCGATGATGGAGTTCTGGGTGTGCGGAGCCAGCGCCGCATCCACCTCGCGCAGCGCGGCGGCGAAGGCTTCGTTGCTCGCGAAGAGGTCGCGCCCCATGCCCCGCCACTGCGAGCCCTGGCCACCGAAGATGAAGACGACCTGCTCCCGGCGCCCCTCCGCGACGCCCGTCGTCAGGTACGGCGGCGCCCCGTCTTCGAGGAACGCCTGGAGCTGTTCGCCCCACTCCGCCGCCGTGCGGCCAGCCACCGCGAGCCGGTGTTCGTGGGGATTGCGCCGCAGCGCCGCGGTGTAGGCGAGGTCTTCGAGCCGCGGCGCCACGTCCCGGGGTTGAGCCAGGAGTGCGTGGTACGAGCGGGCCAATGCGCGCAGGGCGCCATCGCTCCTCGCGGACAGCGTGAGCAGGCGCGCGGCCGTCTGGGTGGCCTCGGACACGGGCGAAGACGCCGGCGCCTCTTCGACAATCACGTGCGCGTTCGTCCCGCTGATGCCGAAGGAACTCACCGCCGCGTAACGGCGCCGCTGGGAGGCCGGCCAGGGCTGTTGCTGCGTCGGAATGGCGAAGGGCGTGTCCTCGATGGAGATGCGAGGGTTGAGCGCCTTGAAGTGCAGGTGCTTCGGGATGGCCTCGTGACGGAGCGCGAGGAGCACCTTGATGAGGCCCGCCATGCCGGCCGCCGCCTCCAGGTGACCGATGTTCGTCTTCGCGGAGCCGAGGAAGCAGCGCGAGTCATCCTCGCGCCGGTGGCCGTAGGTCTCCCGAAGCGCCTCCACCTCTATCGGGTCGCCGAGTGGCGTCCCGGTTCCGTGGGCTTCGATGTAGCCAATGTCCCTGGGCGACACCTGGGCCGCCGTCAGGGCCTCGCGAATCAGGGCCTGCTGCGACAGCACGTTGGGCGTCGTCAGGCCGGTGGAGCCACCGTCCTGGTTCACCGCCGAGGCGCGAATCACGCCCAGGACGTTGTCACCGCTGGCCAGCGCATCCGAGAGCCGCTTCAGCACCACGACGCCGCAGCCTTCACCCCGGACGAAGCCATTCGCCCGTGAGTCGAAGGTCCGGCAGCGCCCATCCGGAGACAGCGCCGTCAGCTTGGAGAGCCAGGAGCTGGGCCGCTGGGACAGGAGCAGATTGACGCCGCCCACGAGCGCCGCGTCGCACTCGCGGTTGCGCAGACTCTGGCCAGCCAGGTGCAGCGCCACCAGTGAAGACGAGCACGCCGTGTCCACCGACAGGGCCGGCCCCCGCAGGTCCAGCAGGTACGAGAGCCGCCCGGCAATCACGCTGTTGGAGCAGCCGATGACGGAGTAGACGTCACCCTCCACGTCGCGCTCCGCCTGGAGCATCGCGTAGTCATTGCCGCAGACACCGACGAAGACACCTGTCCGAGTTCCCGACAGGCGCGCCTTCGGCAGGCCCGCATCCTCCAGCGCCTCCCATGCGACCTCGAGGAGCAGGCGCTGCTGCGGGTCCATCGCCACGGCCTCGCGTGGCGCGATTCCGAAGAACTCCGGGTCGAAGCCATCCACGCGGTCCAGGAAGCCGCCCCAGCGCGTGCCCTTGTGCTCCGCCGCGTCCGCGCTGCTCTTCCAGCGGTCAGCGGGGACCTCGCGGACTGCGTCCACGCCTTCACTCAGCAGCCGCCAGTACGCCTCCGGGTCGTTGGCGCCGCCCGGGAAGCGGCAGCCCATGCCGACGATGGCGAGCAGCTCGGGGCCCTGCGCCGTCGCGCCCGCCACCGGAACGGCCTGCGCCTCCTTCGCCACCGGGCGCACCGGGACGCGGGCTCCCTCGTCGAGGACAGGCTCCAGCTTTCCCAACAGGTGCGCCGTCAGCGTCCGCACCGTGGGATAGGCATAGGCCAGCGTCGCGGACAGCGTGAGCTTCAGCCCGGACTCGAGCCGGTTGCGCAGCTCCAGCCCCGTGAGGCTGTCCATCCCGAGGTCTCCAAACGGCTGCTCGGGGTCGATGCGCGCCGGCTCCATGCGGAGGATGCGCCCGAGCTGCTCGCGCAGGTAGCCCTCCAGCACTCCCCGCCGCAGGGAAGGCTCCGCCGCCGCGAGCAGCTGCATCGCGCTGCCCCTGCGTGACGCCGGCGGGCTCACCCGCTCCTGCATCAGCCCGGAGAGGAAGGGAGACTGCGCCGCGCTCAGGTAGAACTCACGCCATTGCCGCAGGTCGAGCGGCACCACGGCCACCTGGGCGGCGTCCTTCGCCAACAGGCGCCCCAGCGCGTCCAGGGCTTGCGCGGGTGGCATGTTGCCCACGCCGCGCAGGGCCAGGCGGTCGCCCCGGTTCGTCGCCACCGCGGCGAGGCCCACCTCGGCCCAGGGGCCCCAGTTGACGCTCAACGCGGGGAGCCCCGCCGCACGCCGGTGGTGCGCGAGCACGTCCATGAAGGCGTTGGCCGCCGCGTAGTTGCCCTGCCCTGGCGAGCCGAGCATCGACGCCGCGGAGGAGAACATCACGAAGAAGTCCAACGGGCGGCCCAGCGTCTGGGCATGCAGATTCCAGGCGCCCTGGACCTTCGGAGCCAGCACCGCGCGGAGCCGCTCGGCGTCGAGCTGCGCCAGCACCCCGTCGGCGATGACACCCGCCGCGTGGACAAGGCCGCATAGCGGCGGCAGCTCCGCATCCATTGAAGCCAGAAGACGCGTCACCTCATCGGCGCGGGTGACGTCCGCCGTGTAGACGCGCACGTCGGCGCCGCTTGCACGGAGGTCCTCCAGCGTCCGGTTCGCCTCGTCGCTGGGCGCGCTCCGTCCGGTGAGCGCCAGGTGCCGGGCGCCTCGCTGGACGAGCCACTTCGCCACTTCCAGCCCGAGCCCGCCCAGACCGCCGGTGATGAGATACGCGCCCTCCGCCGAGAGCTCACGTGGCTCGGTCGCCTTGCCACCCGCGACACTCCGCCCCAGCCGGGCGACGTGGCGCTGACTCCCGCGCAGCGCGACCCGGTCCTCCGCGCCGTCCGCCAGGAGCTCCCCGGCCAGCGACGTGACTTCCTCGGGGGACGGCTGCGCGCTCAGGTCCACATGGGCGCAGCGAAGCTCCGGATGCTCATGCGTGATGACGGCCGCGAGGCCCGCGAGCGGCGCGGCCCCCGGAGCGCCCGGCGCAGAGTCCTGGGCGAGGACGTGCAAGCCCGACGTCACCAGCCACAGGCGCGGTGCGTCGCGCCAGCCCCGCTGGGCCCACGCCTGGAGCAGGGACACCACGCTGGTCCCGCTCAGCGTCACGGCCTGCGCGAAGTCGTCTGGCTCCGCCACGCTGGACGCCACGTCGAGCCCGTACAGGTGCACCATGCCCTTGCACGGCGACTGCTCGCTGAAGGCGTCTCGGAGGAGCGCCTGGAAGTCCTCCAGGCGCGACGGGTTGACGCGGTAGTGGTCTTCGGACAGCCGCGCGTAGGCAGGCCCCGCCTCCACCACGACGCAGGCCTCGGCGTACTCCGCGAGCCCCCGGACCAGGGACTGTCCGACGCCACGCGCGTCCGCGAAGACGAGCCACCGGCCCGCACCACGCGCGGCGCCAGCGTCCTGCCGGGCCACGCGCTGCTGCGGCTGCCACTGGACGGAGTACATCCACCGGTCCACTTCATCGACAGGCGTACTGGCCGCGGAGATCTTCTTGCAGACCAGCCGCTGCACCTCCGCCACCACCCGGCCCACGTCATCCAGGAGGGTGACATCGCACTCGATGGCGCTCGCCCCCGGAGCAGCCCCGTTGACGATGCGAACGTGACTCCAGAGCGCGGCCTCCGCCGGAGCCAGGGCGCGCAGCCGGGAGAAGGACGACGGGACATACACGCCGCCTTCGCCGTCCACCCCGCCCAGCGCCGCCGCGAGGACCTGGAAGCAACCGTCGAGCAACGCGGGGTGCAGGTTGTACCGGGCGTCTTCCGCTGTCCGCTCGCCCGCGAGCTGCACGCGGCCCAGCGCCTCACCGTCCGCGCGGTAGAGCTCCGTGACGACGCGGTAGCTGGGGCCGTAGTCCAGGCCGATGTCGCGCAGCCCCTGGTAGTGCGCCTCCACGGACACCGGGGTACTCAGCCGCGCGCGCAGCGCCTCCAGGCCCGCGGGCTCCGTAGACGTCGAGTCGCCCGGGCGCAGGGTGCCTTCCGCATGGAGCGTCCAGTTCAACTCATCCGTCGGCGCCTCCCGCAGCACGGGCGCGCTGAAGAGCCGGAACGTGTGGGTCCCCGAACGCTCCGCGGAGAGCCACAACTGGAGCACCCGCTCCGCGTCCTCCGGGAAGGCCATGAGCGCGCTGAAGCTCACTTCTTCCAGGGAGACGGGTGCCCCCAGCGTCTGGCTGGCCGCGCTCAGCGCCATGTCGGCCATGGCCGCCGCGGGCAAGGCGGGCACGCCCTGGACGCGGTGCTCCGACAGCAGCGGGAAGTGCTTCGGGCCCAGCTGCACCTGCCACAGCCGGGTGACATCCCCCTGCGCGGACAGGTCGATGCGCTCACCGATGAGCGGATGCCCGGTGGTGGACCTCGACGTCCGCGCCGCGCGGGACACCGGCTCCATCCAGAAGCGCTCGCGCTGCCAGGGGTACGCAGGCAGCGGCACGAGCAGCCCCTTGCCCGGGTACAGCCGGCTCCACGCGACACGGTGGCCCACAGCGTAGAGGGCGCCCAACGAGGACAGGAGTGAGTGCCGCTCGTCCTCTCCACGCCGCAGGGAAGCCAGCACCACGCCCTCCGTGTCCACGGCGCCCAGCGTCTGCTCGACGGCCGGGAGCAGCACGGGGTGCGGGCTCACCTCGATGAACACGGTGTGCTCGCTCGCCAAAAGCTGCCGTGTAGCCGCCTCGAAGCGAACCGGGAGGCGGAGGTTGTTGCCCCAGTGGGCGGCGTCCAGCTTCGCGCCCTCCAGGAACCCACCCGTCACGGTGGAGCAGACGGGCACCTGCGCGGCACGCGGGGAGATGCGCGCCACGCGGCCCTCCAGCTCGCGGCTGATGACCTCCACCAACGGCGTATGCGACGGCACGTCCATCTTCACCCAGCGGGTGAAGACGCCGCGCTGCCCCAGGGCCGCGACTGCCTCCTGGACCGCCTCCGGCTCCCCCGACAGCACCTGCGCGCGGGGGCCATTCAGGCCGCCCAGCCAGAGCTTGCCGCTCCAGGGACGGATGGCCTCCTCGGCCTCCTCCGCCGACAGCTCGACCAGCGCCATGGTCGCGCCGCGGCCGCCCAGGCTCCGCATCAGCTTGCTGCGGTGGCAGATGATGAGGCAGGCATCCTCCAGGCTCAGCGCGCCAGCCACGTGCGCGGCGACGACCTCGCCCATGCTGTGGCCCATCACCGCGTCGGGCTCGATGCCCCAGGAGCGCCACAGCGCCGTCAGCGCCACCTCGACGGCGAAGAGGACTGGCTGGTTGATGTCGATCTCCGCCAGGCGCGAGCGCTGCTCGTCCGCGGCGATTTCGTCGAGCACACTCCAGCCCAGATGGGGCCGCAGCGCCTGGTCCACCTGGACGAGCGCGTCCCGGAACACCGGCTCCTGCGCCATCAGTGCCCGGCCCATGCCTGCCCGCTGCGCGCCCTGCCCCGGGTAGACGAAGACGACCTTCCGGCGCGCGCCGAACGCCTTGCGGCCCGTCCAGGTGCCCTCGGGCAGCTCGCCTCGCGCGAAGGCCCGGAGCCGCTCCGCGGTGCGCTCGGGAGCGTCCGCCAGTACCGCCAGCCGGTGGGTGTGATGGGTGCGGTGGGACGACGCCGTGTAGCAGACGTCGGAGAGGCGCACCGCCCCACCCCGGCCCAGGCGCTCCGCATGACGCTCCGCGAGGGCCTGGAGGGCTTCACGGCTGCGCGCGGACAGGGGCAACAGCTCCGGCCGGGGTGGCAGCGCCTCCTTCGCCGTCGGAGCGGGTGCCTCTTCGAGGATGACGTGGGCGTTGGTGCCGCTGATGCCGAACGAGCTGACGCCCGCGCGGCGGGGCTGTCCGGACGTCTCCCACGGGGTGAGCCGCGTGGGGATGGTGAGCGCGCTGCCCTCCATCTGGATGCGCGGGTTCACCTGCTTGAGGTGCAGGTGCGCCGGGATGCGCTGGTGACGCATCGCGAGGACGACCTTCATGATGCCCGCCACGCCCGCCGCGGACTCCAGGTGTCCCAGGTTCGTCTTCACCGAGCCAATGCCACACACGCCACCATCCGCGCGCGGCGCGCCGTAGGCCTCGCGCAGCGCCTCCACCTCGATGGGGTCACCGATGGGCGTCCCGGTGCCGTGCGCCTCCACGTAGCTCACCTGCTCCGGCTTCAGCCCCGCGCTGTCCAGCGCCTGACGGATGAGTGCCTGCTGCGAGAGCACGTTGGGCGTGGTGAGCCCGGTCGACTTGCCATCCTGGTTGATGGCCGAGCCACGAATCGTCGCCAGGATGTGGTCACCGTCCGCGAGCGCATCCGACAGCCGCTTCAGGACGACGATGCCGCAGCCCTCCCCGCGGGTGAAGCCGTTGGCCGAGGCATCGAAAGCCTTGCTCCGGCCGTCCGGCGCGAGCGCCTGGAGCTTGGCCACGAGCTGCACGGACTGCGGCGAGAGAATCAGGTTCACACCGCCGGCGAGCGCCATGTTGCATTCGCGCGCCCGCAGGCTCTGGCAGGCCAGGTGGAGCGACACGAGCGAGGACGAGCACGCCGTATCCACCACCAGGCTCGGGCCCTGGAGGTTGAAGAGATAGGACAGGCGGCCGGAGAGGACGCTGGCGGCGACGCCCGTGGCGCTGAACGCGTCGCCTGTCTCCGGCTGCTCCACCTGCATGCAGTGGTAGTCGTCATTGCAGGCGCCGATGAAGACGCCGCTGCGGCTGCCCGACAGCTTGTCGACGTCCAGGCCCGCGTCCTCGAGCGCCTCCCACGCCACCTCCAGCAGCAGGCGCTGCTGGGGGTCCATCCGCACGGCCTCGCGAGGAGAGATGCCGAAGAAGCCCGGGTCGAAGCCGTCCACCGCGTCCAGGTAGCCGCCCCAGCGCATCGCGCCTTCCCCAAGACCTGAGACGTCCTCCCGGGGCCACCGGTCGAGCGGAATCTCCCGCACGGCGTCAACGCCCCCTTCGAGCAGACGCCAGTAGGCCTCCACATCGTCCGCCTTCGGGAAGCGGCACGCCATGCCCACGATGGCGATGGGCTCCTTCGCGGCGCCCTCCACGGCACTCAGCCGCGACTGCATCTTCTCCAGCGCCACCAGCATGCGCTTGGCGGGAGACAGCTCGTTCGACTCGTCAGTGCGATTTGCCATGTGGGAATCTCTTCAATCAGCCAGCGCGGCGAGCTTCTCCGCGAGGAGCGCCTCGGCTTCGTCATCCGAGAGCTGCTTGACGTTGTTGACGATGGCGGCTTCGAGCGCGGCGGCTTCATCCCGCGGCGGCTCGGCCTGGGTCGTGATGGGAAGTTGCAGTTGTTCAGCCAGGTGCGCGACGAGCGCCGCCACCGTCGGATGCCGCCAGACCAGCGTCGCGGGGAGCCGCAGCCCCAGGCTGGCTTCGAGCCGGTTGCGAATCTCCAGCCCCATGAGGGAGTCCAACCCCATGCTGCCCAGGGGCTCCTGCGGGTCGATGCGCGAAGGCGCCAGCCGGAGCACATGGCCGGCCTGTTCACACACGTGCGTCTCCAGCAACCGCGCTCGCTGCAGCACCTCCGCCGCCCGGAGCGTCTCCACGAAGGCGCCGCGAACAGACGAAACGTTCGCGCTGCTGGCCTGCTCACGCGCCAGCCGTGACAGGAAGGGCGAGCGCGCCGCCGTCAGGTAGAACTCGCTCCATTGCCGCAGGTCGAAGCGCATCACCACCACGCGTGGCAGTGGGCTGCCCAGGATGCGGCCCAGCGCCTCCAGCGCCTGCGACGGCGGCATGGTGTCCACGCCGCGCTGGGTGATGCGTTCCCCGCGCGCCTCGGCCGCCGCGGCCAGGCCCACGCCGGCCCAGGCGCCCCAGTCAACGCTCAGCGCCGGCAGGCCGAGCCCACGCCGGTACGCCGCCAGCGCATCGAGGAAGACGTTGGCCGCCGCGTAGTTGCCCTGTCCCGGAGAGCCCAGCAGCGAACCCGCCGCGGCGAACAACACGAAGTGCTCCAGTGGCGCCGAAGCCGTCAGCGTGTGCAGGTGCCAGGCGCCGTGGACCTTGGGCTCCATCGCCGTGCGCAGACGCTCGGCGGTGAGGTTCACCAATACGCCGTCATCGAGGACCGCCGCCGCGTGGAAGACGCCCCGGAGGGGAGGCATCTCCGCCGCCACTTCCCCCAGCACCCGCTCCAGGTCCGGGCGCGCCGCCGCGTCCGCCTTGAACACCCGGACCTCGACGCCGCCGGCACGCAGCGCCTCCAGCACCGGCTGCGCCTCCACGGACGCGCCCTTGCGGCCCAGCAGCGCGAGGTGGCGGGCGCCACGGTCCACCAGCCACTCCGCGAGCTTCAGGCCCAGGCCGCCCAGGCCACCGGTAATCAGGTACGTGGCATCGGCTCGAAACTCCGCTGGCGCCGCGGTGCCGCGCTCCATGCGCGACAGCCGCGCCACGAACCGCGCGGGGCCCCGGAGCGCGACCTGCTCTTCCAGGCTCGACGCGAGGAGTTCATCGGCCAGCACCCGGGCCTGGGCCTCGTCGCGAGCCCCCAGGTCCACGCTGCAACACCGGAGCTCGGGGTGCTCCAACGAGAGCACCCGTCCCAGGCCCCAGAGTGGCGCCTGCTCGACATGAGCCACCTGCGCACCTGGCTTGACGGCCTGGACGCCCTCCGTCACCAGCCACACCCGGGGCATGTCCCGGAAGCCCGACGCGACCAGGGCCTGTATCAGGTGGAGCGCGCTTGCCGCGCCGAGCGTGCGCGCCTTCACCAGCGCATCCGTTCCAGCCTCAAGGCCGGGCACGTCCAGGCTGAAGAGGTGCACGACGCCACGGCACGCGGGCCGTCCGGCGCCGAACTCCGCATCGAGAACCCGCGTGAAGCCCTCCGCCCGCGACGGGTCCACCACGTAGTGGCCGGGCTCGACGAGCCGGGGCTCATCGCCGTGGGAGATGAGGATGCAACGCTCCCCGCGCTCGCTCAGCACGGCGCGCAACTTCTCGCCGAAACCAGCACGGTCCGCGAGCACCAGCCAGGCGCCCGGCGCGGACTCCGGGACGGCCGTGGGCGCCTCGCGTGGCTCTTCCTGCCAGTCCACCCGGTACATCCACCGGTCGATTTCATCCGCGGACCGGCGGCGCACCGCATCCAGACGGCGCGCCATCAGGCCACGGGCCTCCATCAGGACGTTGCCCTCCGCGTCCAGCAACGTCACGTCGGCCTCAACCGAGCCCGGGCCACTGCCCGTGCCCGGCCGGACGCGAGCGTGGCTCCACAGCGCGCGTCCAGGTCGCCCGTGCATGCGCAGCGTGTCCACCGCCACCGGGACGAAGGTCTCCCCCCTGCGGTCCCCCAGCCCCGCGCCGTTGATGGCTTGCAGGCAGGCATCCAGCAGCGCCGGATGGAGCTGGTGCGCCGTCAGCTCCGCCGAGACCGAAGGTGACAACTCCAGGCGTGCCACCGCCTCGCCCTCCCCCTTCCACAGCTCCTTCACCAGACGGAAGCTGGGGCCGAAGTCGACGCCCCGCTCCAGCATGAGCTGGTAGTGCTGCTCGCCTTCCAGGAGCTCGGGGCACCGCGCCCGCGCCTCGTCGAGCGCGAAGGGCTCCGCTGCCGTGCGCTCTCCCAGCCGCCCTTCGGCGTGCAGTGTCCAGGCCCCGGCGCCTCCCACCGGACGGCTGAAGACCTGGAAGCGACGGGTGCCATCCGCCTCTGGGATGACGCGCATCTGCACCGACAGCGCCTCTTCCCGAGGTAGCACCATCATCTCCTGGAAGATGACGTCCTCCAGCGCGAGCCGTGCCGGTCCAAAGGCCTCGGCGGCTCCCGCGAGCGCCATCTCCAGGTAGCCGGTGCCGGGGAGCACGACCTCCCCGTGAACGACGTGGTCCGACAGATAGGAAGGACTGTCCGCGTACAGCTCCGTCTGCCACAGGTGCGCGCCGTCCTGCCCCGCCAGGGACAGGTGCGTGCCCAGCAGCGGGTGGTGGCCCGCGTCCAGGGCACGACGGGTGCGCGTGGACGACTCAATCCAGAAGCGCTCGTGCTGCCACGGGTACGTGGGCAGCGCCGCGAGCGGGCCTCGCACCGGGTGCTGGCGCTTGAGGTCCACCTCGTGCCCCACCGCGTAGAGCGCGCCCAGGGACGACAGCATCGCGCCGCGCTCGTCTTCGTCACGACGGAGCGAGGGCAGCACCGTCCCCTCGCGCCCGAGGTGCCGCAGGTGTTGCTCCACGGCGGGCAGGAGGATGGGATGCGGGCTCAGCTCGATGAAGATGTCATGGCCGTCGACCGCGAGCTTCTCGATGGCCGTCGAGAACAGCACCGGCTCGCGCAGGTTGTCCGCCCAGTAGCCGGCACGGAGCTCCGCGCCATCCGTCATCCGCCCCGTCACCGTCGAGCAGATGGGCACACGGGACGCGCGCGGCGCGAGGTCCTGGAGCGCGGCGAGCAAGTCGGGCCGCAGCGGGTCCATCTGCGGACTGTGCGAGGCCACGTCCACCTTCACGAAGCGGCAGAAGACGTCCCGTTGCTTGAGCCTCTGGGCGACGTCCTCCAAGGCCGCGGGCGCGCCCGACAACACCGTGGAGCGCACGCTGTTGCTCACCGCGACGGAGACCTGCGACTCCCAGCCGTGCAGGGCCTGCTTCGCCTCTTCCAGCGTCAGGTCCACCAGCAGCATGGAGCCCTGCCCGCTCACGCCTCGCAGCAGCCGGCTGCGGCGGCAGATGACCTTCGCCGCGTCCTCCAGGCTCAGCGCTCCGGCCACCTGCGCCGCGGCCACCTCGCCCATGCTGTGCCCCACCACGGCGTCCGGCTCGACGCCCCAGGCGCGCCACAGCTCCGCCAGCGCCACCTCGATGGCGAAGAGGACGGGCTGGATGACGTCGATTTCATGGAGGCGCCCCTCGCCCTCTTCGGCGGCCAGCGCCCCCAGGACGCTGAAGCCCGCGCACGCATGGATGGCCGCGTCGCAGCGCTCCATCGCCGCTCGGAACGCCGGCTCCTCCGCGAGCAGCCTTCGGCCCATGCCCAGCCACTGCGAGCCCTGTCCCGGGAACACGAAGACGAGCCGGCGCCGGGTCTGCACCGATGCCCGCCCCGTGGCCGCGCCCGGCACGGGCGCTCCACGCGCGAAGGCGCCCAGCTTCTCCTCGAGTTCAGAGTGCGTGTGGCCCGCGAGCGCGAGGCGGTGCTCATGGTGGGAGCGCGACAGGGCCGCCGTGGCGCAGACGTCGCGGAGTGACACCTCTGGATGCGTGGCGAGCCAATGCGCGTGGCTGCCGGCCATGGCCTGGAGCGCCTCCGGGCCGCGCGCTGACAGCACGAGCAGCTCCGCGCCCCGAGCGGGGACGGCGGGCCGTGGGGCCTGCACCGGCGGCTCTTGCAAGATGACGTGGGCATTGGTGCCGCTGATGCCAAACGCGCTCACGCCGGCGAGGCGAGGCTGCTCGGAGCGGGGCCACGGCTGGGGCGCCGTGGGGATGACGACGGGCGCCCCGTCCAGGACGATGTCCGGGTTGAGGCGGTGGAAGTGCAGGTTCGGAGGAATCGCCTCGTGGCGCAGCGCCAGGGCCGTCTTCAGCACGCCCGTGAGGCCCGCCGTCGCTTCGAGGTGCCCGACGTTCGTCTTCACCGAACCCACGTAGAGGGGCGCGTCCGCGCGCCGTCCCGCGCCCAGCACCCGCGCCAGCGCTTGCAGCTCGATGGGATCTCCCAGCGAGGTCCCCGTCCCGTGCGCCTCGACGAAGGAGACGTGCGAGGCCTTGAGCCCGGCGCTCGCCAGCGCCTGTTCGATGACCCGCTCCTGCGCCGGTCCGTTGGGCACCATGAGCCCGCTGCTGGCGCCGTCCTGGTTCACCGCCGAGCCCGCGACGAGCGACAGAATCTCATCCCCGTTGGCCAGCGCATCCGAGAGCCGCTTGAGCACCAGGACGACGCAGCCCTCGGCGCGCACGAAGCCATTGGCGGAGGCATCGAAGCTCTTGCACCGTCCGTCCGGCGACAGCCCTCGGCTGCTGGAGAGAGCAACCGTCGGGTCCGGCATCAGCATGAGGTTGACGCCGGCGGAGAGCGCCAGGTCGCACTCCCGGTTGCGCAGGCTCTGGCAGGCCACGTGGAGCCCCACCAGCGACGACGAGCACGCCGTGTCGATGGACATGCACGGCCCCTGGAGGCCCAGCGTGTACGCCAGCCGGCCCGCCGCCGCGTTCAGCGAGGTCCCCGTCAGGTGGTAGATGTCCGGCGCATCGCCGAGCTGCCGCGCCTGGAGCTGCGCGTAGTCGCTGCCGATGATTCCCAGGAAGACGCCAGACTTGCTTCCAGCGAGCTGGTCCGGCGGCTGGCCCGCGCGCTCCAGCGCCTCCCACGCGACCTCCAGCAACATCCGTTGCTGCGGGTCCATGCGCGAGGCCTCCCGGGGCGACACGCCGAAGAAGGCGGCGTCGAACTGGTCCACGCCGTCGATGAAGCCCCCCCAGCGCGCATACGTGCGGCCACGCTTGCTCGGGTCGGGGTCGAAGAGCGCCTCCGCGTCCCACCGCGCTCGCGGCACCTCGGTGATGGCGTCCACGCCCTGGCTCAGCAGGCGCCAGAAGTCCTCGGGGGTCCGTGCGCCACCGGGCACGCGGCAGGACGCACCGACGATGGCGATGGGCTCCGAGCGCGCGCGCTTGAGGGCTTCACCCTCCGCGTGCAGCTCGAGCGCCAGCAACGCGAGCCTCTTGGGAGAGAGGCTCGAGATCTTCTCGTAGAATTCCTTGCTCATCGCAGCCGTCCGATTCAGCTCAGCTTCTGGGCAATCAACCGCTCGACTTCGTCGTCCGACAGCTCTGAGACCTGCGCCAGCCGCTCCGACAGGTCACCGGTGTCCGAAGGCACCGGGGCCGACTTCTGCACGGGCGCCGCCGCCACCGTGGGCAGCGGGATGTCCACCGCGGTGACGCTCCCCGCCAGACGCTTCGCCAGCGCCAGGACGGTGGGGTGGTCGAACGCGAGACTCGCGGGCAGCTCCTTCTCGAGTCCGCGCTGCAGCACGTTGCGCAGCTCCACGGACATCTGGGACGTCATCCCCATCTGGAAGAAGCCACGGTCCGCGGGGGGCAGGTCGGTGGGTGCGAAGCCGAGGATGCGCCCCACCTCGCCCTGGATGCGCTGCACGAGCGTGTCGAACCGGCGGTCGACAGGGAGCGCCTTCAACTCCGCGAGCCACCGTGCCCGCGAGGGAGCGCCACCGCCCGTGGCATGCGAAGCCGCGCCCATGTGCAGCAGGAAGGGCCGGCGACGCCGCGCCTCCCAGATGGGCTTGAGCACGGACCAATCCACCGAGGCGACCGTCTTGTGGCTCACGCCCAAACGCAGCACCTGCCCCATCGCATCGAGCGCGCGCGTGGAGGCCATGGGCCGCAACCCGAAGCGGGCGTAGCCTCGTGCGTCGTCGGCGCGCTCCCCGCCAATCTCGTCCCACGTGCCCCAATGGATGGTGGTCGCGGGCAGCCCTTCGGACCGGCGGTGGTGCGCCACCGCCTCCAGGAACTGGTTGCCCGCCGCGTAGTGCGCCAGGCCGGAGGCGCCCCACAGCGTGGACGTCGACGAGAACATCACGAAGAAGTCGAGCTCGAGCCCGCGCGTCAGCTCGTGCAGCACCCAGCTTCCGAGCACCTTGGGACGCATCATCGCCGCCGTGGCGGCGACATCCAGGTCCTCCAGCCGGCACTCCGTGATGAGCGCGGCGGCATGAATCACGCCGCGCAGCGGAGGCAGCGTCGCCGCCGTGTCGCGCAGGAGTGCCGCCATCCGCTCGCGGTCCGCCACGTCCGCGGCCATGGGCGTGACAGTCGCCCCGAGCGCCCGAATCGACTCGAGCTCCTCGCGGCGCCGCACCGACGCCGCGTCGTTCGCACCGGAGACCCCACCGCGGCCCAGCAGCACCAGGTGCCGCGCGCCCCGCTCCACCAGCCACCGCGCCACCTTCAGCCCCAGCCCGCCCAGGCCTCCCGCGACAAGGTACGTCGCGTCCGAGCGCAGGCGCAGCGCCTCCTCGGCCGTCCCTGCCCTTCCACGGATGAGCCGGGGCACCAGTGAACGTCCCTCGCGGAAGGCGAGCTGGTCCTCGCCGTCCGCGCCGAACGCGGAGATTTCCCGCAGCACCGAGGCGAGCTCATCCGGCGACCGCGTCGGCGGCAGGTCGATGAGGCCGCCCCACACGCCCGGCTGTTCCAACGAGACGCTCCGGCCCATGCCCCACAGAGGTGCCTGGGCCAGCGACACCCGTTCGGTCCCCACGCCCGTCACCTGCGCGCCCCGCGTCACCACCCAGAGCCGCGCACGCCCTGGCACGTCCATGAGGGCCTTCACCAGGTGCAGCGCCGCCACCGTGGACGCGGGAGCCGCCGTCTTCCCATCCAGCGTCTCGTCGAGGCCCCACAGGAAGAGCGCCCGGCCTTCATGCCCTGCCGGGAGCGCTGGAAGCTCTCGCAGCAGGCGCGCCATGTCCTCCGGCCGCCGCGGGTCCACCACGAAGCTTCGCGCTCCCTGGCGCTGGAAGGCCTCTCCCGAGGTCACCGTGACAAGTGAGGCACCCTGACGCCGCAGCTCCTCGGCGAATGCCGCGCCCCAGCCACCCCGGTCGGCGAACACGAGCCAGTCGGCAGGCACCGGCTGGGCGGTCCCCACCGGCCGCGGCTCCCACGTCACATCGTGGAACCAGTCCTGCGCGCGGACCTCCCCCAACACCTCGAGCAGCCGCTCCGCGGCCACGTGCCGCAACCGGACGCCGCGCGCCACCGCGACCGGGCGGCCATCCGCGTCGAGCAGGGACAGCGTGCCCAGCCGCTCCTCGGGGCGAGACGCGGGGGAAATCGACACGTGAGCCCACCAGACGTCCGCACCGCCAGGGGCGCACTCGAACGACTCGATGCCCAGGGGCATGAAGAGCGCCGCCTGCCCCGGTTCGGCCGCCAGCGCGAGCGCCAACGTCTGGAGGCCGGCGTCCAACAACGCGGGATGAAGCTGATACTGGGACGCCTCCTGGGTTCGCTCCGCCCCCAGCACCACCCGGCCCAGCGCCTCCCCCGGCCGCCGCCACGCCTCGCCCAGCGTCCGCAGCGCCTCGTCGTACTGGACGTTGCAGTGCTCCAGCTCACCGTAGACCGCCGCGCCCGGGACATGCTCCCCGCAGCGCGCGCGGATTGCGTCGATGGACGCCAATGCGCCTATCGAGGCACCGAGCACCTGGACGTGGCCCCGGCAGTGCCTCACCCATCCCGCCTCGGACGAGGCCCCTCCCACCGCGCGGCTGTGGACGTGGAACTCGTGCCGGCCCCCTGCCTCGGAAGAGAGGTGGACCTGCACGAGCCGCCGCGTGGCCTCCGTCAGCACCAGCGCCCGCTCGAACTCGACGCCGGACAGCGCCCTGCCCCCTGTGCCCAGCGCGTTGGCCGCGGCGCTCAGCCCAAGCTCCACCAGCGCCGAGGCAGGAACGACCGCGACGCCGCCCAACCGGTGCGCGCCCAGCCACGGCAGCGAGTCGCTCCCCAGCTCAAGCTCGAAGACCTGGCCATCGACGCCGTGAGCCACGTTCACCGGCCGACCCTTGAGGGACGTCACGGGTTCGACCATCGCGACCACGGGCGTGACCACCGCGTCCAGCCAGTACCGCTTGTGCTGCCAGGGATAGGTCGGCAGCGGGAGCGACGTCCCGCCTTCCGGAAAGAGGCGCTTCCACTGCACGGGGCCCCCGGCGCGGTACAGCGCGCCCACGGACTCCAGCAGCGCCGTCCGCTCGGCCTCGTCGCGGCGCAGTGACGGAAGCGTCACGCCCTCGCGGCCCGCGTGCTGCAGGCACCGCTCCACGGCGGGCAGCAGAATCGGGTGCGGGCTCATCTCCAGGAAGACGGAGTGTCCAGCCTCGGCGAGTCGCAGCACCGCCGAGGAGAAGAGCACCGGGTCGCGCAGGTTGCGGACCCAGTAGGCGGCATCGAAGCCGGAGCCGTCGCTGGTGGCGCCGGTCACCGTGGAGAGGATGGGCACGCTGGCGCGTCCGGGCCGCACCGCGGAGAGCACGGAGAGCAGCTCGTCACGCAGCGGGTCCACTTGCGGGCTGTGCGAGGCCACGTCGACCTTCACCCAGCGGCAGAAGACGTTGCGCGACTCCAGCTCGGAGCGAATCGCTTCGAGCGCGGCGTGCTCCCCCGACAGCACCGTGGAGGTTGGACTGTTGCTCACCGCGATGGCCACGCGGTCATCGCGCCCCGCCAGCGTCTTGCGCGCGTCCTCCAGCGCCAGCTCCGTCGCGAGCATGGCGCCCTGGCCGCTGATGCGCCGCAGCAGCTTGCTGCGCAGGCAGATGATGGCCGCCGCGTCCTCCAGGCGGAGCGCGCCCGCGACGTGCGCCGCGGCCACCTCGCCCATGCTGTGCCCCACCACCGCGTCCGGCTCCACGCCCCAGGAGCGCCACAGCGAGGACAGCGCCACCGCCATGGCGAACAACACCGGCTGCACGACGTCGATGTCCTGGAGACGGGAGTCGTCGGCGGGTGCGCGCAGCACGTCGACCAGACGCCACGTGACGTGGGGCCGCATTGCCGCGTCGATGCGCTCCACGGCCTCACGGAAGACAGGCTCCTGCTCGAGGAGCTGCCGCCCCATGCCAACCCACTGCGAGCCCTGCCCCGGGAACACGAAGACCGCCTTGCGCCGGGTGTCCGTGTCCGTCGCCGCCGGAGCAGGCCCCTCCGAGGCGAACTCACGGAGCTGCCGCGCCACCGCCTCCGCCGAGTCCCCCGCGACCGCCGTCCGGTACTCGTGGTGGGTCCGCCGCAGCGCCGCGGTGAAGCAGACATCCCGGAGCGACACCTCCGGGGACGACGCGAGGACGTCCGCGTACTTCCGGGCCAACGCCTGAAGCGCGGCGGGTGAGCGCGCGGACAGCGGCAGCAGATACGCCCCACGAGAAGGCGCAGCGGGCGCGGCCACGGGGGCCTCTTCGAGAATCACATGGGCATTCGTGCCGCTGATTCCAAACGAGCTGACCGCGCCCCTGCGCTTGCGCGTCTCCCGCGCGGGCCAGAGGTGCAGCTTCGTGGGAACCGTGAGGGCCTCACCCCCGAAGTCGATGCGCGGGTTGAGCCGCTGGAAGTGCGCGAGCGGCGGGACGGCCCCGTGCTGCATCGACAGGACCATCTTGATGATGCCCGCGATGCCCGCGGCCGACTCGAGGTGGCCAATGCTCGTCTTCGCCGCGCCCACCACCAGCGACTGCTCCGCGGTGCGCCCCTGGGCATACACCTCGTGGAGCGCCTCCATCTCAATGGGGTCCCCCAGCGACGTCCCGGTGCCGTGGGCCTCGACGCAGTCGATGTCGGCGGGCTCCAGGTTCGCGCTCTGGAGCGCCTGGCGGATGAGCGCCTTCTGCGCGAGCACGTTGGGCGCCGTCAGCCCCGCTGACTTGCCGTCCTGGTTGACGGCGGAGCCCCGGATGAGCGCGAGGACGGTGTCCCCCGCCGCCAGCGCATCCGACAGCCGCTTGAGGACGACCACCCCGCAGCCCTCGCCCCGCACGAAGCCGTTGGCGCGGGCATCAAAGGTCTTGCAGCGTCCATCCGGCGCGAGCGCCTGCGCGCGAGACACCCGGCTCGACGACAGCGGCGACAGGATGAGGTTGACGCCACACGCCAGCGCCATGGAGCACTCCTGCTGGCGGAGGCTCTGCGCGGCCAGGTGCAGCGCCACCAGCGAGGACGAGCACGCGGTGTCCACGGACAGGCTGGGGCCCTGGAAGTCCAGGAGGTACGACAGCCGCCCCGGCACCACGCAGTTGATGGCGCCCGTCACGCTGCTGGAGTCGCGGGCGGACGGGTTGCCCACCTGCAACAGCGCGTAGTCGTCACTGTACACGCCCACGAACACGCCCGTGCGGCTCCCCGCCAGCCGAGCCATGTCCTGGCCCGCGTTCTCCAACGCCTCCCACGCCACCTCCAGGAGGATGCGCTGCTGCGGGTCCATCCGGTGCGCTTCGTGCGGAGAGATGCCGAAGAAGTCCGCGTCGAACTGGTCCACCGCGTTGATGAAGGCGCCCCACTTCGCGCCCAGCTTCTCCTGGGCCTCGGGGTCCATCCGCGCCATGTCCTCACGGGTCCACCGCGAGGACGGCACCTCGGTGACGGCGTCCACGCCGTTGCACAGGAGGTTCCAGTACGAAGCCGGGTCGTTCCCTCCGCCCGGGAAGCGGCAGCCCATGCCGATGATGGCCACGGGCTCCGACCGGCTGCCCTCCACCGCGTCGAGCCGGGACTTGAGGTCCATGGCCAGCAGCGCGAGCCGCTTGGGGGAGTACTGCGCGATCTTCTCCGCGAACGTCGTCATGAGCCTTGCGCCATCCTCTGAGCGAACAGCCGCTCGACTTCTTCTTCCGACAGGTCGTCAATCTCGCTGGCCGTCACGTCCGCCGCCGGGGCCTTCGCCGCCGCCACCTCCGGCGCGGGCTCGGGCTCGGAGGGGGCGTCCTCCAGCGGGAGCGACAACTTCTCCGCCAGGAAAGGCGCCAGCGCGGCCACCGTCGGATAGGTCCACACCACCGTCGCGCTGAGCTTCAGCCCGAGCGCCGCCTCCAGGCGGTTGCGAATCTCCATGCTCATCAGCGAATCGAGCCCGAAGGTCACCAGCGGTGTCCGTGGCTCGATGCGCGCGGGCGCCATCCGCAGCACCCCGCCAATCAGCTCGCGCAGGTGCGTATCCAGCAGGCCGCGCCGCTCGGACGCCCGGGCCGCTTCGAGCTGCTCTCGAATCCGGCGCTTGCCCGCGCTCACGGCGGGCTGGCTGGACGGCTCCTGCGCCAGCTTCGTGAAGTAGGGCGACTGCGCCGCGGCCAGATAGAAGCCCAGCCACTGGCGCGGCTCGAAGGCCATGACGCTGAGCTGCGGCCGCGCCTGTCCCAGCAGCATGCCGAGCACCGCCAGCGCCTTGTCCGGAGCCATGCCGCCCAGGCCACGAGCCTCCAGGCGGTCACCGCGGATGGACTGCGCCGCCGCGAGGCCCACCTGTGTCCAGGTGCCCCAGTTGATGCTCAACGCGGGCAGCCCCTCCGCCCGGCGAGCCTGGGCCAGCGCGTCCATGAAGGCATTCGCCGACGCGTAGTTCGACTGCCCCGGCGTGCCCAGCGAGGCGGCCACGCTGGAGAACAGCACGAAGTGCTCCAGCGGCAGGTGCCGCGTCTGCGCGTGCAGGTTCCAGCTGCCCAGGACCTTCGGTGCCGACACCGAGGCGAAGCGCGCCTCGGTGAGGTTGAGCAACAGGCCGTCCTCGAGGAGCCCCGCCGCATGGAACACGCCACGCAGCGGGGGCATCACTTCAGCGACCCGAGCCAGCGCGCCCGCCACGTCCTCCGGCCGCGCGACGTCGCCCTGGAAGAACTCCACCCGAGCGCCGGCCTCACGAAGCGCCGCCAGCGCCTGCTCCGCCTCCGCGGAGGGAGCGCGGCGGCCCATCAGCAGCAGGTGACGTGCGCCCAGGGAAACGAGCCAGCGCGCGAGCTCCAGCCCCAGCCCGCCCAGGCCACCCGTGATGAGGCAGGTGCCCTCCTCGCGCACCAGCGTCGCCGGCTCGTGTGCGGACAACGCCTCCGCCGCCCGAGACAGCCGCGCGGTCAGTCGCGTGCCGCCCCGCCACGCGGTCTGGTCCTCGAACGAGGTCGATGACAGCTCCCGCAGCAGCGCATCCGCGGCGACGTCCGCGCCGCCTTCCAGGTCCACGCGGGTGCAGCGCAGCTCCGGCTGCTCCACCGCCAACACCTGCCCCAGCCCCAGCAGCGGCGCCTGCGCCACCGCGACACGTTCCGCCGCCTTGCCCGCGGAGCGTGCCCCGCGTGTGGCCAGCCAGAGCCGGGGCGCATCCCGCCAGCCCGCATCCGAAAGCGCCTGCACCAGGTGCAGCACGCTGGTGGTCCCCAGCCGCCGCGAGTCCTCCAGCGCCTGTGGCGTCAGGGTCTCCGTGGAGGCCATGTCCAGGCTCCACAGGTGCACCACGCCGCGGCATGGCGGCACGCCCGCGCCCAACAGCTCGGTCAGCAGCCTGCGCCAGTGCTCCGGACTCCGGGGCTCCACCTCGGCGCTCCCCGGCCCGGTCAGTCGGTACGCATCACCGGGCGCGACGAGCACGCACGTCTCACCCCGACTCCGGAGCTGCGCGGACAGCCGCTGCCCCACGCCGCCGCCGTCCTGGAGAATCAACCAGCTCCCCGCCGTGCGCTCGGGCCACGCCAGCTCCGTCGGCAGCGGACGCTCCTCCCAGGCCACCTGGTAGAGCCACGCGCCAAGCTCCCCGCGGGCGGAGGCGCCCGCATCCAGGCGGTACAGGCGCAGCGCTTCAAGCTCCAGCAGCACCTGGCCCTGCGCATCCAGCAACCAGAAGTCGAAGGTGCGCTCGCGCTCGCTCGCGGCCCCCTCCTCACGGGCCTTCACCCGCGCCCAGGCCGCGCGCCCGGGGCGCTGGAAGAAACGCATCCGCCCGATGCCCACCGGCACGTGCGTCGCTGGCGCGGACGTCGCGGTCAGCGGGGCAAGGAGCTCCACCGCCACCTGCAGCCCCGCATCCAGCAACGCGGGGTGGAGCCGGTACGCCCCCGCCTCCGAGGCCACCGTGTCGGAGACCTCCAGGCGTCCCAGCGCCTCCTGCTCGCCGCGCCAGATACCCCGCAGGCCCTGGAACGTCGGGCCATACATGAGGCCCTGCGCCCGCCGACGCTGGTAGTGCGCTTCGGCGGAGACCTCTACCGTGACGCGCGCTCGGATCGCCTCCGGTGCTTCAACGGCCGCGTCCGCGCGTGCCTCCCGCCGCACCGTGCCCGCCGCGTGCTTGCGCCAGGCCGTCTCGCCCTCCGCGCGGCTGGCAATCTGGAAGGTGGCTCGACCCGCCTCCTCCTCGCTCAGCACCACCTGCACGCGCCTCGACTGGCCCGGCTCCAGCGCGAGCATCTCGTTGAACGAGACGTCCTCCAGCACGAGCCCCGCCTCGCCCAGCACCTCCGCGCCGGCGCTCAGCGCCATCTCCACGTAGCCCGCGCCCGGGAAGACGACGTCCCCCCACACGCAGTGGTCAGCCAGATATGGGAACGCCGCCGTGCTCACGGTCCGCTCCCAGAAGTGAGTCCCGGGCTGCACGGACGAAGAGAGCGAACCACCGATGAGGGGATGTCCCTTCCCGTCCGCGGCAGTCATGCCCCCCGGCTGCGACTCCACCTCCACCTCGTCCGGGAGCCAGAAGCGCTCTCGCTGCCACGGATACCTTGGGAGCGCGACGACACGGCCCTTCGCCGGGTGCAGCGCCTTCCAGTCCACCGCGCAGCCCCAGGCGTACAGCGCCGCCAGGGACTCCAGCAGGCTGCGGCGCTCGGGCATCTGTCGCCGCAAGGACGCGAGCGCGATGGCGCCCTGCTTCGACTCGCGCAGCGTCTCCTCGATGGGCGCGAGCAGCACCGGGTGCGGGCTCACTTCGACCAGCACCGTGAAGCCATCCGACAGGAGCTGCTCGACGGCGCCGTGGAACAGCACCGGCTCGCGCAGGTTGCTGACCCAGTAGGCCGGGTGGAAGCCCGCGCCGTCGCTCGTCCGCCCCGTCACGGTGGAGTAGATGGGCACGGGGGCGCTCCGCGGCGCGACACCGTCGAGCACCCGCAGGAGGTCGTCCTTCAGCGAGTCCATCTGCGGACTGTGAGAGGCGACGTTGACCTTCACCCGGCGGCAGAACACCCCCTGGCCTTCGAGCTTCGGCAGCAGCGACTCCAGCGCGTCCGTGTCACCCGAGAGCACCGTGGAGCGCGCGCTGTTGCTGACCGCGACAGAGAGCCGCGTCTCGTAGCCAGCCAGCGCCTCGCGGGCGTGCTCCAGCCCCAGCTCCACCACCGCCATGGCCCCCTGCCCGCTCTTGCGGCGCAGGAGCTGGCTGCGCAGGCAGATGACGGCCGCCGCGTCCTCCAGGCAGAGCGCGCCCGCGACGTGCGCGGCGGCCACCTCGCCCATGCTGTGCCCCACCACCGCGTCCGGCTCCACGCCCCAGGAGCGCCACAGCGCCGCCAGCGCCACCTGCATCGCGAAGAGCACCGGCTGCACCACGTCGATGTCCTGCAGACGCGAGTGCTGCTCGTCCGCCAGCAGCTCCGCCGTGAGCGACCAGTCCACGTGCGGCCGCATGGCCTGCTCGCACGCCTCGATGGCGGACTTGAACACCGGCTCCTCGCGCAGGAGCAGACGCCCCATGCCCAGCCACTGGGAGCCCTGCCCCGGGAAGACGAAGGCCACCTTGGCCCGGCCCTCGGGACTCACCCGTCCCTCACTCACGCCTGGCGGGAGCGCCCCCCGCGTGACGGCGTCCAGCGCCTCCGCCAGCTCCCGTCGCGAGCCGCCCACCACCGACAGCCGATGGGACAGGTGGCCCCGGCGCACGCTCGCGGTGTAGGTGACGTCGTCAAGCGGCGCGCCCGACTCCTTGCCCAGGAAGTCGCGCCACTCCGCGGCCAGCGCCTTGAGCGCCTCCGGGCTCCGCGCCGACAGGGGCAGCAGGTGCACCGCGTCCCCCTCACCGTCAGCCGCATGCGCTGCGACCACGTCCCATTGGACCGACTGTCCCGATACGTAGAGGACACCCAGCGAGTCGAACAGCGTGGCCCGCTCATCCTCCTGCCGCCGCAGGGAGGGCACCACGCGGCCCTGCCGCCCCAGGTGCTTCAGCGTCGCGTCGATGGGGTGCCGCAGAATCGCGTGCGGACTGACCTCCAGGAAGGTGTCGTAGCCCTCCTGGATGGCGTGGGAGAGCGCGCCAGTGAAGAGCGTGGGCCACGAGATGTTCCGCACCCAGTGGGAGGCGTCCGCGCGCTTGCCGTCGAACTCCGCGCCGGTGATGGACGAAATCAGGGGAACACGCGTCGGGCGGGGGCGGATGCCCCGAAGCTCCTCGGAGAGGGCGTCCGCCAGCACGTCCATGCGGGGGCTGTGCACCGGAACGTCGATGTCCACCTGCCGGCAGAAGACTCCGCGCTGCTGCAGCGACGCGAGCACCTCCACCAGCGCGTCCACATCCCCCGACAACACCGTGGAGCCCGCGCCCGAGTCGATGGCGCGGAACAACCGCCCCTCGTAGCCCACGAGCAGCTCGGCGGCCTCCGTCCAGGGCACGCCGACGACGGCCAGGCTGCCCTTGCCCGCCTGCGTGTGCATCAGCCTGCTCTCGGCGCAGACGACGCGGAGGGTGTCCTCGAGGTCCAGGGCGCCCGCCGCATACGCCGCCGACACCTCACCGATGCTGTGCCCCACCACTGCGCCGGGCTCGATGCCCCACGAGCGCCAGAGGTCCGTCAGGGCCACCTCCACAGACACAATCGCGGGCAGCCCGATATCGAGCCGGCTCAGCCGCGCCGCCGCGTCATCAGCGGCCAGCACTTCCAGCAGCGACCAACCTTCGTACTCCCGGATGAGCGCGTCGCAGCGCAGCAAGGTCTCCCGGAACACCGGCTCGGCGTCCAGCAGCGGCAGGCCCATGCGGGGCCACTGGCAGCCGTGCCCCGAATAGACGAACACCGGCTTGCGGACCGCGTCCTTCGCCACCATCCCCACGGACACACCCGGCCGCGGCGCTCCCTCCAGGAAGCGCTCCAGGCCCACCCGAAGGTCCTTCCGGGTCCGGACCGTCACCGTCAGGCGGTGCGCATGCGCGCCCGCGTCCGCTTCGGCCGCGCCGAGCACCTCGCCCAGCGGCAGGTGCTCCCGGGCCGTCACGCGGTCGAGCAGCCCCCGCGCGGCGCCCCGCAGCGCCTCCGCCGTCTCACCTGACAGGTGGAGGAGCCGCGCCTCCGGGAGGCGGGCCTCCTCCAGCACCACGTGGCAGTTCGCGCCCCCGAAGCCAAAGGAGCTGACGCCCGCGAGGAGCTTCCGGTCGGGCTCCGGCCAGTCCCCCAGGGTGTGGTGGACCGACAGGCCCAGCGCCTCGAAGGGAATGAGCGGATTGGGCTTCTCGTAGTGGAGGCTGGCCGGTAGCACGCGGTGCTTGATGCACAGCGCGGTCTTGATGAGCCCGGTGATGCCCGCCGCGGCCTCCAGGTGCCCGATGTTCGTCTTGCAGGACCCGATGAGCAGGGGCTTGCCTTCAGGCCGTCCCGCGCCGAGCACCTCGCCCAGGGCCTGCGCCTCCAGCGGATCTCCCAGCTGCGTGCCCGTGCCATGCGCCTCGACGTACTGCACCTCCGCCGGCTCGATCCCCGCGCTGACGCACGCCTGGCGGATGACCTCCGCCTGCGCCTTGGGGTTGGGCGCGGTGAGGCCGTTGCTGCCACCATTGTTGTTGATGGCACTGCCGCGGATGACGCAGTAGATGGCGTCCCCGTCCGCGAGCGCCAGGGAGAGCGGCTTGAGCACCGCCACGCCCGCCCCCTCGCCGCGCACGAAGCCGTTGGCCCGTGCATCGAACGTGTAGCAGCGCCCGTCTGGAGAGAGGGCCCCCAGCTTGGACAGGGACACCGTGCTCTCGGGGGCGATGGTGAGATTCACACCACCCACCAGGGCCAGCGTCGACTCGCCCCTGCGCAGGCTCTCACAGGCCAGGTGCACCGCCGTGAGCGAGGACGAGCAGGCCGAGTCGATGGAGAAGCTCGGCCCCCGCAGCCCCAGGACGTAGGAGACCCGGTTGGCCAGGACGCTGTGGTGATAGCCCGTGGACGTATACGACGAGATGCGCTTCATGCCGAAGCGCTGCAGCATCATCTCGTAGTCCATCCACGCGGCGCCGAAGCAGACCGCCGTGGGTGAGCCCTGCAGCCGGTCCGCGGCGATACCCGCGTCCTCCAGCGCCTCCCAGCTCAGCTCCAGCATGAGCCGCTGCTGCGGGTCCATGTGGAGCGCCTCCTTCGGCGAAATGCCGAAGAAGAGCGGGTCAAAGCTATCCACGCGGTCCAGGTAGCCGCCCCAGCGGGAGACCACCTTGCCAGGCGCCGCGGGGTCTCGGTCATAGAGGCGGTTGACGTCCCACCGGTCCGGCGGCACTTCCGTAATGGCATCCGTCCCCCCCACGAGCAGACGCCAGAAGGCCTCCGGATCCGGCGCCTGGGGATAGCGGCAGGCCAATCCAACAATGGCGATGGGCTCGTGGGCCCGGGCGAAAGGTGCCAGGGAATGTGAAGGCGCGCCATCCTGCTCACCCGCGAGGTAGCGAGCCAACGCATCCAACGTGGGGTGTTCCCAGGCAAGCGTGGGAGACAATGAACGGCCCAGCATCGCCCCCACCTCTGCGATGAAGCCGGTGGCCTTCAGCGAATCAAGCCCATACAGACTGAAACGCTCTCTGACATCCAGGGTGTGCGCCTCGACTCCCAACCGCTGAGCAAGGACCGCTGTCAAACGAGCACGCACTTCGGCAAAACCCGCCTTCGACAACCCACTTTGTGACGACACCCGGACCTCTGACTGGCACGCGCGAAAGCCGGGCATTGCCTCGACGAACGAGCACGATAGACCCGATACAAGGAAAAACAGATCAATGCCCAATTAACAGTATTGGCGCAAGCCAATCATCACAAAATCACTTCGTGCAACCTCACGAGAACCGGACACTCCAAACGGAGCCTCTGGAATCTCTCAATCATCAAGACTTCGAACAGCGTCTTTTGACTCAAGAATCAACAAACCAATCACATGGAATGCCTCAGCGAAACTAATTCCAGATAGGGCGCTCCCAAGGCATGGCGCACCCATTGGACGGAGCACGCGCCACCTTCATTCCGGGGGGAAGCGAGGACTCATACACATAAAATCTATCCGTGGCCCAGCGTCCGCGGGGACGATACCCAGGGGAGTCCAACAGCAAACGCAATAACCTGGATGTTTCCTTCACACGCCAGCCAGCTCCACCTGACGGACAGCAGGGCCACGTACCCCGCCCCCCGAAGCAATCATCTGGCGCATGAATTCTTATGATAAATCGATACAGCACCGCGCCGCGGGCGACCGGCCCCGCACAGGCAAATCTGTCAGGGAATCCGCTGCCGGACGTCCACGGGCCTGGACCGCGAGGAGGCAACCCGAGTGGAACTTTCCCCTAGGGAAGTGGCGCAATTTATCGAGAGTGGATTCGTCCGACTGGACCAGGCCTTCCCCCGCGAGCTGGCGGATACGTGCCGCGAGCTGCTCTGGCGCGACACAGGCTGTGCTCCGGACAATCCGGCCACCTGGAAGCAGCCGGTCATCCGGCTTGGGGACTATGCGCAGGAGCCCTTCCGGCAGGCGGCGAACACCCCCCGGCTGCGAGGCGCGTTCGACCAGTTGGTGGGGCCCGGACGCTGGCTCCCCCGAGGCAGCCTGGGCACCTTCCCCGTCCGCTTCCCCAGCCCGGACGCGCCCGGAGACGACGGCTGGCATGTCGACGCCAGCTTCCCAGGTGACGACCCGGGTTCGTTTTTCTCCTGGCGGGTGAACGTGGCCTCGAAAGGCCGCGCCCTGCTGATGCTCTTCCTCTTCTCCGACGTGGGCGAGGACGACGCCCCCACCCGCATCCGCGTGGGCTCCCACCGGGACATCGCCCGCGTGCTGGCCCCCGAGGGAGACGCTGGGCTGACGTTCATGGCGCTCGCCGGGAAGCTGGGCGTGTCGGCCCACCGGCCGCTCACGCTCGCCACGGGAGAGGCCGGCACCGTGTACCTGTGCCACCCCTTCCTGGTCCATTCCGCCCAGCCGCACCGGGGAGCCCGGCCGCGCTTCATGGCCCAGCCGCCGCTGCTGTCCCGCGCCCCCTTCGCGGTTCAGGGGCAGGAGGATGACGCCTCGCCCGTGGCACGCGCCATCCGGCTGGCGCTGACTGAAACGCGCGGGTAGTCCGCGCGCTCCTCGCGCCGCTACTTCCTGCCGCGCTGACGCTGACGCTTGAGGCTCTCCAACTGCCGCCTGGCCCGGTCCTGCGCGGCCTCCACCTGGGACTGCGCCGCCGCGGGCTCCTGCCGGGCGAAGCGCGCCAGGGTGCTGATGGTGGGGTGCTCCAGCAGCTTCAGCAGGGGGAGCTCCTGCCCCAGCACCGACTTGAGCTGTGTGTGCACCTGCACCATCAGCAGCGAGTGGCCGCCCAGGTCGAAGAAGTTGTCGTGCACGCCCACCGACTCCACGCGGAGGACGCTGCGCCACACCTGGGCAATCTGCTCCTCCAACTGCCCCTGCGGCGCCACGAAGGCCGCCTTCGCGGCGCGCGCCACGCTGGGCGCGGGCAGGGCCTTGCGGTCCACCTTGCCATTGGGCGTCAGCGGGAGCGCCGGCAGCTCCATGACGAGCGAGGGGACCATGTGCTCCGGCAGCCGCTGCGCCAGGGCGTCGCGCAGCGTGGCCGCGTCCACCGCCGTGCCCTGCGCGGGCACCACGTAGGCCACGAGCCGCACGTCGCCGGGCACGTCCTCGCGCGCCACCACCACCGCCTCGCGCACCACGGGCTGGGCGGTGAGCGCCGCCTCGATTTCCCCCGCCTCGATGCGGAAGCCACGCACCTTGAGCTGGTAATCCACGCGGCCGAGGAACTCCATGGTGCCGTCGGGCCGCCACCGCGCGCGGTCACCCGTGCGGTACAGCCGGGCCCCGGGCTCGCGCGCCCAGGCATCCGGAATGAAGCGCTCCGCCGTCAGCTCGGGTCGACCCAGGTAGCCGCGCACCACGCCCGCGCCGCCGATGTACAGCTCACCCGCCACGCCCACCGGCGCCGGCTGTAGCCGTGCATCCAGGACGTACAAGCTCGTGCGCAGCAGCGGCGTGCCGATGGAGACGACCGCCGCTGTCTCCTCCGTGGCCACGCGCGCCGTGGAGGACCAGATGGTCGTCTCCGTGGGGCCGTACATGTTGAGCAGCTCGGCGGACTCCGGCAGCGCCTCGCGCAGGGACGCGGCCAGCGCGCCCGGCAGGGCCTCGCCGCCCACCATCAGCCGGCGCAGGCCGCCCAGCGCCTCGACGGACTCGGGCTCCGACAGCAGCGCGCGCGCCAGGGACGGCGTGCACTGCAGGTGCGTCACGCCGTGCTCGCGGAGCTGCTCGGGAATCGTCTTCGCCGTGCCCGCGCGGCGGCTGTCCCGCACGCAGCGCTGCCGCACCTCGTCCAGCAGCGGCAGGCTGGCCAGCACCGTGTCGGCGGGGATGCCGAAGTCGATGAGGCACCCCACCTCGTCCACGCCCAGGGCCTGAAGCTGCCCGATGCGCTCTCGCACCGAGCGCGGCGTGCCGAACAGGCCGCTCGTCTCGAAGTAGCGGTCGAAGGCGTGGCCGGCGAGCCGGTCCAGGTCCGCCTCCGTGGCCGAATCCATGTCGATGCCCAGCGTGCTCCCCAGGCCCCGCATCAGGTCGGCCGAGCTCTTGAGGTAGTTGCGGAAGGGCTGCTCCACCACCGCGCGCACCTTCGCCATGTCCTCGCCGATGAAGGTGTGCAGCATGAGGGTGACGTGGCCCTCGCCCGCGTGGCCCGCGTCTCGCCAGGCCTGACGGTAGAGGGACAGCTTCTTCTCCAGGTCCTCCCACGTCTGCCCCAGCAGGTGCGTGAGGATGTTGCACCCCAGCCGGCCCGCGGTGATGAACGTCTCCGGGTTGCCCGCGGCGGTGAGCCACACAGGCAGCTCCGCCTGCACGGGCCGGGGGCGCAGCTTCACGTCCACCTGGGCGCCGCCGCCGCCCGGGAAGCGCACCGTCTCCCCGCGCCACAGCCGGCGCACGGTGTCGATGCCCTCCATCATCAGCTCGCGCCGCTTCTCGTACTTCTCCGGCGCGAAGACGAAGTCATTGGCGTGCCAGCCGGAGGCGACGGAGATGCCCACGCGCCCGCCGGACAGGTTGTCCACCAGGGACCACTCCTCCGCCACGCGCACCGGATGGTGGAGCGGAAGCACCACGCTGCCCGCGCGGATGGCCACGCGCTTCGTGACGGTGGCGACGGCCGCGCCCACCACGGAGGGGTTGGGGTACAGGCCGCCGAAGGCATGGAAGTGGCGCTCCGGCGTCCACACCGCCGCGAAGCCGTGGGCGTCGGCGAACTTCGCGCCCTCCAGCAACAGCCGGTAGCTGCTCTCCCCGCGCGACGCCTCCGCGTCGTCCGCGAAATAGAACAGGCTGAAGTCCATGGGGCGCTTCCGGGCCCCCGAGGCGCGAGCTGGAGCCTTGAGCGAGGCCCCCTCCCCTTGCACCACCACCTTGAAGCCGCGCGTGAGCGTCCACAGCAACTCCAGGACGGAGATGTCGAAGGAGATGCTGGTGACGGCCAGCCAGGCCCCCGCGGGCGAGTGCCCCACGCGCACGTCCATGGCCGCGAAGAAGTTGGCCACGCCCCCGTGCGGCACCACCACGCCCTTGGGTCGGCCCGTGGAGCCCGAGGTGTAGATGACATACGCCGCGTTGCCGGGCGTGGTCTCCAGTGCCAGCGGTGACGCGGGCGCCGCGGCGTAGGGCTCCGCCGTGTCCAGCAGCACGGTGTGCAGGCCGGCCACGGGCAGCGTCCCCGCCAGGTGGGACTGCGTGACAAGCACGCGCGCGCCCGAGTCCTCCAGCATGTACGTGAGCCGCTCCCGGGGATAGTCCGGGTCCAGGGGCACGTAGGCACCACCGGCCTCGAGGATGCCGAGCATCCCCACCACCATCTCCGCCGAGCGCTCGGCGCACAGGCCCACGCGCACCTCGGGGCCCACGCCCAGGCCGCGCAGGTGCAAGGCCAGCGCGGATGCACGGCCCGCCAGCTCCGCGTAGGTGAGCGTCCCATCCTCGGCGGCCACCGCCACCGCGTCGGGCGTGCGGGCGGCCTGCTCACGGAACTGCGCGTGGATGCAATGCGACGGCGCCTGGGAGAGCGGCGCCGTGAAGTCGTTCCAGGTCTCCAGCAGCGAGCGGCGCTCCGCCTCGTCGAGCAGCGGCAGGTCCTCCACGCGCGCGTCCGGCGCAGCGACGATGCCCCGCAGCAGCGCCTCCAGGTGTCCCGCCAGCCGCGCCATCGTCTCGGCCGAGAAGAGGTCCGAGCGGTACTCCAGCGCGCCCTCCAGCCCCCGCGGCGTCTCCACGACGGCGAGCTGCAGGTCGAACTTCGCCGTGCCCTCCACGGCGCCGTCCGGCACGGGCAGCACCGGGCGCCACTGCATGCCCGGCACGTCCAGGTCCACCGGCGGCAGGCTCTCCAGCACCAGGTTCGCCTGGAACAGCGGGTTGTCGCCGCCACGGACCGCGCGCGACGCGCCCACCACCTCCTCGAAGGGCAGGTCCGCGTGTGCCAGGGCCTCATGGAACGTGTGCCGCATGCGGCCCAGCAGCTCCCGGAAGCGAGGCGCGCCGGACACGTCCGCGCGGAGCACCAGCGTGCTGGCGAAGAACCCCACCACGTCCCGCAGCTCGGCCCGGTCCCGCTGCGCGAAGATGGTGCCCAGGCCGAAGTCGTCCTGGCCGCTGTAGCGGTGCAGCAGCGCCGCCCAGGCCGCCGCGAGCGTGACGAAGAAGGTGCAGCCCTCGCTCCGGCCCACCGCCTTGAGCGAGTCCACCAGCTCGGCCGGCAGCGCGAAGCGGTGGAGCGCGCCGCGGAAGCCCGGCTCCCGGGGACGCGGGAAGTCCGTTGGCAGCTCCAGGCGCGGCAGGTTCTGAAGCTTCCGCGCCCAGTAGGCGCGCGGCCCATCCAGCGCGCCGTCCAGCCCGCGCTGCCAGCGCGCGTAGTCCACGTACTGCAAGGCGGGCGCGCCCAGCGGCGCGGCGGCGCCGGCCACCTCCGCGCGGTACAGCGCGGCCAGCTCCCGGGCCAGCACGCCAATGGACCAGCCGTCCGTGACGATGTGGTGCTGGGTCATCAGGAGCACGTGCTCCTGGTCCTCCAGCGCCACCAGCGCCGCGCGTACCAGCAGGTCCTCCGACAGGTTGAAGGGCGCCTCACCCTGGGCCCGCGCCAGTTGATTGAGCCGCGCCTCGCGGTCGGCGGCGGACAGCGCCCGCAGGTCCTCGCGGGCCACGTCCAACGGACGCGCGGGCGGCAGGAGCTGGCGCGGCTGGCCCTCCACTTCCGGGAAGGCCGCGCGAAGCACCGCGTGACGCGACAGGAGCCCTTGCAGCGCACGCTCCAGCGCGGGCACGTCCAGCGCGCCGGAGAGCCGGAGCTGGAAGTGGACGTTGTACAGCGCGCTCTGCGGCACCAGCCGGTCCAGGAACCACAGGCGCTGCTGGCCGGGAGACAGCGGCAACTCTCCCTCCAGCGAGCCGGCCTTCAGCGGCGGCGCGGCGGCCGCGGCGGAGCCCTTCCACGCGTCCACCAGGTGCGCGGCGGCGGCCCCCAGCGTCGGGTGCTGCCAGAGGAAGGCCACGGGCAGCGACACACCGAGCTCCTCTTCCAGCCGGCCGTGCAGTTCCAGCGCCATCAGCGAGTCGAGGCCCAGGCTGGCCAGCGACGTGTCCGGCGCCAGGGACGCGGGCGCCGTGCGCAGCACCCGCGCGGCCTCCACGCGGAGGAAGTCCACCAGCAGCGCGGGACGGGCCTCCTCGGCCGCCAGGGCCAGGCGCTCGCGAAGGGGCGCGGTCGGCGCGGAAGACGCGGCCTCCGGCGCCAAAGCGGCCTCCTCGCCCGACACCTCCACCACCTCCAGCGTGCCCGCCAGGAAGCCCTCACGGCAGGCGCGGCGCTGAATCTTCCCGCTCGACGTCTTCGGAATGCTCCGGGCCTGTAGCAGCACCACCGTCTGCGCATGCACCTGGTGCTCGTCCGCGAGCGCGCGGCGCAGGGCGCCCACCACCGCCGCGCCGTCGAAGCCCTCGCGCACGTCCACCTCGGAGACCACCACCAGCCGCTCCTCCCCCTCCACTTCCACGGAGAAGGCGGCGCTGCAGCCGGGACGCACCGCGCGGTGCGCGCGCTCCGCGGTCAGCTCCAGGTCCTGCGGATACAGGTTCCGGCCCCGGACGATGAGCAGGTCCTTGAGGCGGCCGGTGATGAAGAGCTCGCCCGCCGGCGACAGGAAGGCCAGGTCACCGGTGCGGAGGAAGGGCCCCTCGCCGCTGGCGAGCCGCGCGCCGAAGGCATGCGCCGTCTCCTCCGGGCGGTCCCAATATCCGCCCGCCACGCTGGGGCCGGACACCCAGACCTCGCCCACCTCGTGCGCGGCCCGGGGCACCCGCGTCTCCGGGTCCACGATGAGCAGCCGCAGGCCCTGCGCGCCCTGACCGGAGGACACCAGCGTGCGCGCCGTGGGTCCCTCCTCCGCGTCCGACGACGGATTCGCCCGTCCCAGCTCCAGCGAGCGGGTGTCGTAGCGCTCCTGCACGCAGGGCGTCCCCTTCACGCCGCCGCTGACGATGAGCGTCGCCTCGGCAAGGCCGTAGCAGGGATAGAAGGCCTCGCGCCGGAAGCCGGCGGGCGCGAACGTCTCCGCGAAGCGCTCCATCGTCTCGCGCCGCACGGGCTCCGCGCCGTTGAAGGCCAGGTCCCAGTGGCTCAAGTCCAGGCGGGCCACGTCCTCGGCGCGGGCCTTTCGCGCGCACAGGTCATACGCGAAGTTGGGTCCACCGCTGCACGTCCCCTTGAAGTGGGAGACGGCCTCCAGCCAGCGCAGGGGCCGCTGAAGGAACGCGATGGGAGACATCAGCACGCACGGGAAGCCCAGGTAGAGCGGCTGCAACACCTTTCCGATGAGCCCCATGTCATGGAACATGGGCAACCAGCCCACGCCCACCGAGCGCTCCTCCTGCAACCCGAAGCCGCGTGTAATCAACGACTCGTTGTGGAGGATGTTGGCGTGGCTGACCTTGACGCCCTTCGGGTTGCCCGTGGACCCCGACGTGTATTGCAGGAAGGCCAGCGACTCGGACGTCAGGTCCGGGCGCTTCCAGTCCGTGGCCTCGGACTCCGGCACCGCGTCACTGGCAATCCACTGCAGCTCCCCCAGCTCGGGCGCCTGCGGCGTGAGGAACTCCGCCATCTCCTGGATGGTGCTCGTCGTGAGCACGTAGCGCGCGCCACAGTCCCGGGCGATGGCGCGAAGGCGGGGCAGCGTGCGGTCCAACCGCGTGGGGTCCGGCGGATAACAGGGCACGGCGATGACGCCGCCATACAAACAGCCCATGAAGCCCGCGACGAACTCCAGGCCTGGCGGGTAGAGCAGCAGCGCCCGCTCTCCCTGCGCGCCCAGGGCGCGCAGCCGAGCCCCCAGCGACCGCGCCCGTGAGTCCAGCCGCCGGTAGGTCCACTCCTCCACCGGGCCGTCCACGTCTCCTGTCTCCAGGAAGCGATACAGCAGCGCGTCGCCTTGGGACTCGGCGCGTTGACACAACACGTCCACCAGGGTGGGGAAACGGTGAGCTCGCGGCTCGATGTGCTCGGTCATGTCTTCTCCTGCGCTGGACACGGACCGGGCTGATACGCGGCCACGACACCCGACTGCGCACGGAGAACCCCCGGTAGACAGCTTCCGGCCAAGGCTCCCCGAGACAGCATGCCGCTTCGCCCGGAAGAGGGAGCACGCTCGCACCACGCTTGAGCCCGCCCCCTCGATACAGCGCAGCTTGTGCCACCGCCGTTGCCAGCTTGTCCATATAAACGATAAGAACGATTATTACAGTGATGGCGGTTCCCGATAAAAAGAACGCGGCATCCGGATGGACGTCCTGGCCGTGCTCACGAAGACTCTAGCGATGCATCTGACACCGAGCGGCACACGTCCGCGGAAGGCCCGCTGACGGCATGGCATTCTCAAGCAGGAACGTCGTCACACACCCTGCCCGGGTCTTCAGTCTCATCTGGTTGGGTCAGCTCGTCTCGTCGCTGGGGACGGGGCTCACCCAGTTCTCGGTGGGCGTCTTCGTCTACCAGAACAGCGACTCCGTCACGGAGTACTCGCTGGCGTCCTTCTTCGGGTTCCTCCCGATGGTGCTGCTCGCCCCCGTCGCGGGCTCCATGGTGGACCGCCGCAACCGCCAGCGGGTGATGTTGCTGGCGGACCTGGGCGCGATGACGGCCATTGGGTTGATGTGGTGCCTGGTCGCGGCGGATCGCGCCGGGCTGTGGGCCCTTCAAAACTGGCACTTCTATCCGCCCCTGGCGCTGAGCGCCGCCTTCAGCACCTTCCGCATCCTGGCCTTCTCCACGACCACGCCCCTGCTGGTCTCCAAGCAGAACCTGGGCCGGGCCAACGGCATGGTGGAGCTGGCCATGAGCGCGGGCCAGCTCCTGGGCCCCGCGATGGCGGGCGTGCTGGTGGTGAACATTGGCTTGCAAGGCGTGCTGCTCATCGACCTGGCGACCTTCCTCTTCGCGTTGGCCACGCTGCTGAGCGTGCGCATCCCCCAGCCCGAACAGGAGGCCGGCCAGCTCGAGGCCCGCAAGTCGCTGTGGACGGACATCGCCCTGGGCTGGCGCTTCATCCGTGAGCGCCCCGGCCTGCTGGGCCTGCTGGCCTTCAGCTCCGCCGTCAACCTAGTCTCCGTGCTGGTGACGGTGCTCATCACCCCGTTGGTGCTGAGCTTCACGGATCCGGCGACGCTGGGCCTGGTGGTGTCCTGCTCCGGCGTCGGCATGGTGGCGGGCGGAATCACCATGGGCGTCTGGGGAGGCCCGAAGCGGCGCATCTTCGGCGTGCTGGGCGCGGAGCTCGTCGCGGGCCTGGCCTTGCTGGCCGCGGCGCTCCCCGCCAGCGTGTTCGTCGTCGCGTGCGCCGCCTTCGTGTTCATGTTCACCGCCCCGGTGGCCATGGGCTGCTCGCAGGCCATCTGGCAGAGCAAGGTGCCGCCCCCAATCCAGGGGCGCGTGTTCTCCACGCGCCGGATGCTCGCCCTGATTGCCCCGCCCATCGCGGCGCTGCTCGCGGGCCCGTTGACGGACCAGCTCTTCGACCCCTGGATGGCGCGGGACGGCGCCCTGGCCAGCACCTTCGGCCAGGTGCTGGGCACCGGTCCGGGCCGCGGCATCGCCCTGCTCTACGTCGTCCTGGGCATCATGCTGGCGGGCAGCGTCGTGCTGACCTGGTCCTCTCCGCGCGTGCGCGGCGTGGAAGACGAGCTCCCGGACGCGCTGCTGCCCCAGGCCGTCCCCGCCGCGCAACCGCAAGCCTGAGCCGCCGCGGCGCGTCCGCTGCTCAACGCTTCGCGCCCCGCGTCTTTGTCTAGTTATTCATGCTTTACGGCTTGCCGTACAGTCCTTGCGGCTCCGGTCCCCCGGAGCCAAGGCCTCCGCCCGCCCCAGGCGTGGAGCGCCCGAGAACCCCTCGACCGCAAGGAGCACAAGCATGTCCGGCAAGTTCGTGTCACGCAGTCTGGCGCTGCTGGGAATCTGTGGGGGCCTGAGCGCCCTGGGAGGCTGTGGTGGCGCCGAGCCAGCGCCCGCCGCCCTCGAACCGGTGGGCCAGGTGGAAGCCGCCGCCATCGTCGACACCATCACCGAAGGCACCTACGTCATCCGTTCGGTGATGACGAGCAAGTGCATCGACGTCGCCTCGTCGAGCACGGCGGACGGCGCCAAGGTGCAGCAATGGGACTGCAACGGCACCAACGCGCAGCGCTTCCGGGTCACGCCCACGTCCGGGGGCTACTTCAGCATCATCAACGTGAACAGCAACAAGGCGCTGGACATCAAGGAGGTCAGCACCGCGGCGAACGCGCTGGTCCACCAGTGGAGCTATGGCGGCGGAGCGAACCAGCAGTTCCGCTTCGTGAAGGAGGTGGGCAGCGAGTTCAGCATCCGCGCGCGCCACACGGACATGGCCATTGACGTGTACTGGGGCAGCACGGCCAACGGCACGGAGCTGGTGCAGTACCCCTACGAGCAGCGCACGAACCAGCGCTGGACGTTTGACCGCGTCGACGGAGGCGGAGGCAACCCCGGCACGGGCCTGGCGGCCATCCTGAGCGAGTCCACGTTCAACGCCATGTTCCCGAACCGGAACCCCTTCTACACGTACAGCAGCCTCATCGCCGCCGCGAACAGCTTCCCGGCCTTCGCCAACACGGGCTCGCTGGAGACGCGCAAGCGCGAGGTGGCGGCCTTCTTCGCCAACACGGCCCATGAGACGGGGCACTACGTGTACGTCGAGGAAATCAACCGCGGTGACTACTGCGGCTCATGGGGCCCGCCGGGCTGCAACTGCGTCGCTGGCAAGAAGTACTACGGACGTGGGCCCATCCAGCTGTCCTGGAACGGCAACTACTGCGCCGCGGGCACCGCGCTGGGGCTGCCGCTCCACACCAACCCGGACCTGCTGGCCCAGGACCCCAACGCCGCGTGGCGCTCCGCGTTCTGGTTCTGGACCACGCAGGCCGGCGCTGGAACCATGTCCGCGCACCGCGCCATGGTCGACGGCCGCGGCTTCGGAGAAACCATCCGCACCATCAATGGCTCGCTGGAGTGCAACGGTGGCAACCCGGGCCAGGTGCAGAGCCGCATCGACAACTATCAGCGCTTCACCAGCATGCTGGGCGTGAGCCCAGGCGCCAACCTGGGCTGCTGAGACGCTTCACCGAGGTGGGGATTGATCGCACCTCCACCTCGCGCCGAACGCTGAACGCCGGGCGGCCTCATGCTCCAGGCCGCCCGGCGCCAGCACCTCGCCCCGGCAGCACCCGCGTCCGGAACCGGGCAGCCCCCTGCCCCGTCTCCCGAAGAAGCGCGCTGCCGCGCCTGATGGCGCCCCCCGCGTCGGTGGCACCCCCGGAACGTCCCCCCCGAGCCGCCCTGGGTGGCGCCACTCAACGCCTGCATCCGCCCTGAAGGATGCAATCAGGACCCGGGGCTGTCTTTACCACCCCAGTGGTATGGGCATGGGTGGCGCGCCGTGCCGCAGCCCCTCCCCTTCCATTTATTTGACTTTTTGGGCATACCACCTGGGAGGTACAGACACTCCCCCCAATCACTGACAACCTCGCGCGGTAATGCGAAGCGCCCTTTGCGTCGAACTCGTGGCATCGGTTCCGAAGGAGCACACACCAACGCATTCAAACCGAGAACGGGGCAGGTCTCCCGGCGAGGTGAGGGGATGAGCTTTCCAACATGGGAAGTGGAGCTGAAGCTGCACGAGCGGGTCATTCAACACGACCCGCTGGCTTCACAGGATGTGTTCCGGGTGTTCATGGACCCCATCCTGAGAGTCCTGCGGTATGAGCTGAGCTGCCAAGGCGACGAGGCCTACGATTCGGCGGTTGATGCGGTGCTCGACTACCTGCGCGCCCCCCTGCGCTATGACCGCCAACGCGCCAAGCTGTCCACATACTTGACGCATACGGCCAAGCGACGAGCCATGGACCGGCAGCGCTCCAGCCAGGCACGAGTCCGGAGAGAAGAGAAATTTGGCGGGGTATTCGCACTTCGCGCGCCGGCTCCGAAAGAGGTCATGGAGCTATCCGTGGAGGCCAGCCTCGCCGTGAAGAAGCTCGAGCAAATCAACTTCCGCACGGAGGAGCGCAAGCTCCTGGGGCTCGTACTCCAGGGCGAGAACAGCACTCCCGAACTGGGGAAGGTGCTCGGACTTGGCGCCTTGCCGAAGGTGGAGCAGCAGCGCGAGGTGAAGCGGCACCGGGACCGGCTCATGAAGCGATTGGCGCGCATTGGAAAGGAGGATTCTGATGACGAATCCTGAATGGCTTGAGCTGGCGGCCCGGCGCAGCAAGAGCGAAGCCTGGATGTTGGGCCATGCGTTCGACAAGTACCGACAGCTCGAAGGCATGTCCGAAGAGGGGCTGGCCAAGGAACTGGGCTGCTCGGTGGAGACGCTGAACTGGCTGGCGTTGTGCCGCCGTCCGGAGGGCGAGCACTTCAACGAGCAGACGACCGCTATCGCGGAGCGGCACGGCGTGGATGACTACCTGCTGCTCCAGGTGCTGGGACGGTTGAAGGTGGTGGAGGTCTTCCAGGAGTCTTCCGCGGACGGCTCGGCGCAACAGGGTGGAGTGCTGATGGCGGCCCAGGACCGCGAGCGGGACGACGAGCCCCAGACATGACTGAACCCTGGTTGAGGGAGGCGGTGGCGGCATGCGGGCTCCCGCCTCCCACGTCGTTCCCCCGGGACCTCGCGCGTGACGCCGGAAGGGCGTTGTCCCAGGTCGTGACGATGGTGGTCCTGAAAGGGCTGACGTCCGCGGCTGTCGCGAGCTGGCTCACCCGAATGCGAATCGACCATTCGGTCCCCGCGACGCCTCGCCGGTTCCGTGGCTGCATGGTGGCCAACAAGGGCCACGGCATGCTGTTTCGCGACAGCAATGACAGTGAAGACGACCAGCGCTTCACCCTGGCGCACGAGGTCTCCCACTTCGTGCTCGACCACATGATGCCGCGCGCGCGTGTGCTCAAGAAGTATGGCGCGTCGTTCATGGCGGTGCTCGACGCGATGCGCCCCCCTACCCTCGCGGAGCAGCTCGCGCTGGCGCTGGACCAGCTCCCCATTGGCATCCAGGTGAAGCTGATGGACCGGGACGCAGAGGGCATCATCCAGTCCGGCAGCGTGGCCCACGCGGAGTGGCGCGCGGACCGGCTCGCGTTCGAGCTGCTGGCGCCCGCCGACGTCGCGTATCCGTTCCTCAAGGAGTCGGAGGTGGAGCGAGGTCCGGCTCGGCTCGCCGCGCGGTTCGGGCTGCCTTTGTCACAAGCGCGGACCTATGCCCGGATGCTCACGCGCCGTGAGCGGCTCCAGGCGGGTTCAGTGGTCGAATTTCATCGGTGAAGCAGGGAGGCAGGCATGGCTGGTGGTTTCCCCTTCGAGGGCGACGCAGAGCTCGTGGGCGACGACGACTTCCGCAAAGCCTTTGGCGAGGACCTGAGCGCGACACTCGACCTCGACACCTGGTCCCAGGGGCTCGACATCGAGGGCGTCATGGACCGGTTCCGGTCTGAGATTGCTGGCGCCGTCGACAAGGAAGGACGCGCGCGGACCATCATCCGCAGTGAGGTCTTCCCACTCATCGCCAACCGGCCCGGAGCGCCGAAGAAGGCCGGCGTCTACCAGACCACTGCGGAGGAGCTGGAGATCATCCACAACGGCCTGCTCTTCACGGGAAAGGTCGAGGCCGTCCATGGCAGCACGACCAACCATGAGAGCCTGCCGCTGGGCATCACCCAATTGGGCATCGCCCTGGTGGGCTACGGAGGCACGTCGGGCACCTTCTCCCAACGTCTGTTCCGCAAGGAGATGGCCCAGCAGAGCGCCAGCCCCGTGCAGGACGCGCTGGACTGCATCTTCAGCCGGACGCGCCGCTCCGCGGGCCCTCGCCAGGACACGCTGTCGAAGCTGGCCCGGCGTGGCATCCGGACCTATGCCGAAAGGGCCGTCCTGGTGGAGAAAGCCAGCGCGGAGTGGCGTATCGGGCACGGCAATCCCTGCGCCTTCGAGCTGCTATCCGGCTCCGGCTACCGAAGCCTGCTGGTGGCATCCCTGAAGGTGCTCCGGCAACTCGTTCAGCGACACCAGAAGTTCGTCTTCGTCACCAGCGAGATGGAGGAGCGCGGCTTCCTGACGCTGGGCCACGCGCTCCGGGCGGGAGAGTACGCCATCATCGAAACCCTGGAGCGCTTCGGCGAGCGTGTCGTCAACCGGTGGGAGTACGAGGGCGACAACTCACGGCTGGCGCAGTCCTTCGTGGAGGAGTGCTGCCCGGACATCGTGTGTGGCGTGTTCCGTGCGTCCGAACGCACGCCGCCGCGCGCCTTCTACGCGCACAGGGCACATGTCGACTTCGCGGTGCGAGTGGCCCTGGCCGACAGCATCCTCCGCCCGGAGAGAGGCTTCCCGATGCTCCTCGACGTGGCGGAGACCGCGTGCCGCAGCGCCTACGGCGAGGACGGCTTCCTGGGACTGGTCCACGACGCCTACGCCCAGGCGGGAGCCCACCTTGAGTACTTCACCGACCGGATCAAGAGCAGGTAGCAGGCAGGAGGAGAATGAGAATGGCTGATGACGGCAGGGGGCAGCGCTCTTCCGAGGCAGGGAAGTTCCGGGGACCACCGTCCCACTCCGCGCAAGCGGCAGGCAGGCCCGCACCGGGTCAGGAGCCAGCAGGTGACCGGGGCACGGCCCACGGCAACGGGCCCGCCAGCATGGCCTCCGGGCGGCCGGGGTCGGCGCCGCCCAATGGCAGACCCGCTTCCGCGGCGCAGGCGACACGCGCCACGCCGAGCCCGCTCCCAGCAGGTGCCCGCCCTGGAAATGGCTCGGGGAAGGTGCCACTCGCCTCCACCGCATCCAGCCCCAACCCTGGCGCAGCCCGGCCCTCCGTCGGCATGAGTGGCCAGCCACGGGCCACGCCCGGCCAGGCCGCGCCGGCAATGAATGGCAGGGCCCCCATCCCCGCACCGGCCTCCGACGGAGCCTTCCAGCAGACGCCGGCGGAGACCCTCCAGGCGTTGGACGCGCTCAAGCAGCAGGTCAAGGCCAACGCCCAGTTGGACCCCGAGTTGGAAACGGCGGTCGGCTTCACCCACTTCGACGTGTCGGCCAGCCAGGACAACCTCATCACCGTCCTGCTGACGCGCGAAGACCTGCACCAGCTCGCCTCCCAGACCTTGGTCCGGGTGAAATCCCGGGAGGACCAGCGCGCCTATCTCGGCGTGGTGGTGCGAGGGCCCTTCGCGGAACCCAACGCCGTGCCCGCCAACTCCACCATGGCCATTGGTGTCGTCACGCATGGCAAGAAGCTGGCGTACACCTTCGACTATCACGGGCGCGCGGAGATAGAGATTGTCGGCGAAGAAGTCGATGGGACGTTGAAGCCGCCCCGCTTCCGGCCCCGCCCGCAGAGCCCCGTCTTCCTGCTCGACGAGGCGGAGAGCACGCGAGTGCTGGGCACCAGCGGAGACCTGTGCCTGGGGCTCGTCGTGGGCTACGAGAAGATGGAGGCCCGGCTCAATCCCCGCGACAAGTCCATCCTCCCGCGCCACACGGGCATCATCGGTACGACAGGTGGAGGCAAGTCGACCACGGTCGCCACGCTCATCCACCGGGCGCAGCTGGAAGGCATCGCCACCATCGTCTTCGATGTGGAGGGGGAATACACGCACGTTGACAAGCCCACGGACCAGGCCGCCATGCTCGAGGCGCTGAAGCGGCGCGGCCAACGGGCCGAGGGCGTCAAGGATCTCCACATCCACCACCTCATCGGGCGCGAAAGCCTCAACGAACAGCACCGGAACAGTCGCATCTTCTCGTTGAAGTTCTCCAGCCTGTCCCCCTATGCGCTCGCTGAGATTCTCAACCTGACAGACGCACAGCAGGAGCGATTCCTCAAGGCCTACGACGTCACCAAGCAACTGCTTGAAGACTTCAAAATCTATCCGAAGACGGAAGACGAGCGCGGCAAGGCCCTGGAAGTGGATGAGTTGACGACGGGTTATCCGCACATGACCATCGACCACGTACTGGACGTGGTCAGCGCGTACATCTACAGCCTCAGCAATGAAGGGAAGACGGAGGCACCTGAGAAGAAGTCCCGGACGCCGGCCCGGAAGCAGGGAGGCTCCGTCGAAGAGAGCGACGAGCATGACGAAGAGGCCGAGGACGCGCCCAAGCCGCGCACCCGCGGCGTCGTCCTCCAGACTGAGTTCAAGAGCGACTTCGGCAATGTCATCGGCCGAGTCAGGGCCAACCCGAGCCGTCACTCGGTGAGCTGGAGGACCCTGTCCAGCAAGCTGCGGGGACTCAAGCGCCTGGGCATCTTCGACGTCAGCAATGCGCAGGGCGTGGCCTACGAGTCCATGCTCAAGCCCGGCCGGGTCTCCGTCATCGACCTGTCGGACACGGACTCGCCGCAGCTCAACAACCTGGTCATCGCCGACATCCTGCGAGGCCTCCAGGACGCGCAGGAAGCGCGATACCAGCGGGCCCGGGCGACGAACTCCGCCGTCACGCCGGTCCTCATCATCATCGAAGAGGCCCACGAATTCCTCTCCGCCAGCCGCATCGCCCAGATGCCCGTGCTCTTCGAGCAGGTGGCGAAGATCGCCAAGCGGGGCCGCAAGCGGTGGATGGGGCTCGTCTTCGTCACCCAGCTTCCGCAGCACCTGCCCAACGAGGTGCTGGGGCTCATCAACAACTTCGTCATCCACAAGATCGCCGACAGCTCCGTCATCGCCCGCATGCAGAAGTCGGTGGGCAGCATCGACGAGAGCCTCTGGAGCCGGGTGTCGCGGCTGGCACCCGGGCAGGCGCTGGTGTCGTTCAGCAACTTCACCCGGCCGCTGATGGTCGCGGTGGACCCCGCACCGGTGAAGCGGCTGCTGGTGGAGTGACGCGCGCCCCACGTTTCATCCCCCGACACCTCCGGTGCGGGGGACTGGACGCGCGCGCCAGTCCTGGCCAGATAGCGGACATGGACCGACGAATGAAGGCCGCGCTCGCAATCATGACCCCGCTGCTGCTCACGGCTTGCAGCGGAGGCTCCGACGCTGACGGCGAGGCCTGCACACAGGTGCGGGTGTTCGCCAGGCCCGCCTCGGGCGACGCCGAGTGCCGGAGCTTCGCGACGCCGTGCGACGTGCCCCAGGGGTACGTCGGATGCTGCGGTGGGTTCTACGGCGACTGCGTGTCGGCGGGGACGCGGTGCGTGGATGACCCGCTGGATGCATGCTCGCCTGGCTCGGGGGCGACGGACTGCCCCGGCATCTGCCAGTGACGCTGGGCGCGGGGGGACTACGGCTTCTTGCGCTCCTCGTCGGGGGACTTCGGCGCGTCCTGGCCCTCCCGCTTCCGGTAGCCCCAGGTGGAGCTCCACATGCCGGGCCCGGTGAAGAGCACGGTGATGAGTGTCATCACCGCGGCGCCAATCAGAATCTCGAACACCATGTCGCGCACTCCCCTCCGCTCACAGTCCGTGCGGTAGGCCCGAAACCCACCGCCACGCGCTGTCATGCCGCAACACCCCACGGGAAGCAATGCGCGGAAGGACAGGACGCCTGCCAGCAGCACGACGCCCCGCCTGCTGGCCCGCGATGCGGTAATCTCGCGGCCCCATGTCACGCCCCTTCCCTCCTCCGTCGCGGGACCGCAAGCGCCTCCGTGCCGCTGCCCTGCTGGCCGGCCTCCTCTCGCTGTCCGCCTGCGAGGGGCGTGAGACGCCACCGGGGCCTGGGCTGGAGGAGCCGTGTGTCGGGGCGGCCTGTGTGCCGCCGCAGCCGCCCGACACCGCGGTCGAAGGCAGCGTGCGCATCGCGGCCTTCAACGTGCAGCGGCTCTTCGACACGGTGTGTGATTCGGGTGAGTGCGGCGGCAACAGCTATGAGGCGCTGCCCACCCCGTCTGAGTTCGGCCTCCAGGCGGACCGGCTCGCGTCCGCCATCTCGCGACTGAACGCGGACGTCGTGCTGCTGGCGGAGGTGGAGACCCAGGCCTCGCTCGACGCGCTCACGTCACGGCTCCCCCGCTTCGGCTATTCGGAGCTGGGCGAGACGGGCGCCCCGGCGTCCGTGGACGTGGCCGTCCTCTCCGTTCACCCCATCACCGACGTCCGGGGGCACCGGGAGCGCACGCTTTGGCGCCCGGATGGCTCCGCCACCCGGTTCTCCCGCGAGCTGCTGGAGGTCCACCTGGACGTGGACGGGAAGAAGGTCATCGTCTTCTCCGCGCACTTCCGCTCCAAGTCCAACGACGACGCCGGGCGCCGCTTCGCCGAGGCCGTGGCCACGCGGGACATCGTCGCGGGCGCGGCGCAGGCGGCGCCAGACGCGCTGGTCGTCTTCGGGGGAGACCTCAACGACGTGCCGGGCTCGGAGCCCATCACCGCGCTGGAGCGCGACGGCGCGCTGCTGCGCGTCGCCAGCGACCGGCCGGACAGCGAGACGTGGACGTATGCCTACTACGGCGACCTCCAGGCCATTGACCACCTGTACCTGGCGCGCGGCGGGGGCGCGTATGTGCCTGGCTCGTTCCGCACGGCGAGGGACCCGCGAGGCGGCTATGGCGGGTCGGACCACGCCGCCGTATACGCGGACTTCATGCCCGCGCCTTGAGCGCGGCTCAAGCCGTCGCGGGAATGGCCTGGATGTCGAGCTCGAGGTCGATCTTCTCACCGACGAGCCAGCCACCATTGTCGAGCGTCTTGTTCCAGCGGATGCCGTAGTCGGTGCGATTGAGGGTGGTGCGCGCCGAGTAGATGAGCCGCAAGTTGCCCCAGGGGTCCTTCGACGTGGCGGTGTGGCGGGCATCGAAGGCCACCGGCTGCGTGACGTTGCGGATGGTGAGGTCCCCCATGAGCCGGAAGCTGGCGCCGCCCACGGGCTCAACCCGGGTGCTGCGGAACGTGAGCCTGGGCGAGGCTTCGGCGTCGAGGAAATCCGGAGAACGCAGGTGCGCATCCCGGTCTGGCGCGCCGGTGTAGATGCTCGCCGTTTCCACGGACATCTCGACTTCACCCTGAGTGGGCTGCTCGGGATTCACACGGAGGATTCCAGAGAAGCGCTCGAAGCGACCGTGGACGCGCGCCACCACCATGTGGCGCGAGACGAAGAGGACAGACGAGTGGGATGCGTCGATGTTCCAGGTACTGACAGACATGGGGGCGCTCGGCGGATGAGGGGACGGGGGGCACTCAGTCCAAGCCGGGGTGGGTCGGCAAGCGGACCCTGACTAAATAATGACCCACTCATTGAAACTCCATGCACACGGTGTGACGAAGCCGAGGGCACGGCGGGTCGCCTGCGAAACACGACAGTCTAGGAATCACGAACACGGACGCGCCGAACCGCTGTCATTTTGCGTGAAGCGTGAAACAGGGGGATTCTGCTTTCACGGCCAGGCCGGGGGGAGCCGAACCAGGTGACGAGTGCTCCTTGCCGGAACGTGGCCGCGCCGCCTCGTCTTGGAGCCACGTCATCGCATGCGGATTGCTGTCATCGCCACGTACACGCACCCCACCCGGCTGCGCCTCAAAGAGCCCTCCATCATGCAGTCCTCCGTGCCGGAGCTCATCGCCGGCCTGTGCCCAGCGCACGCGGAGGTGGAGATCTTCAACGAGAAGGAGTGCGACCTCCCCCTGGACCGCCACTGGGACCTCGTCTTCTTCTCCTATCTGCACTCCTACTACGAGCACACCAAGGTGCTCTCCACCCTCTTCCGCCAGCGCGGCATGACGACGGTCGCCGGCGGCCGGCACGCCAGCTACTTCCCCGACGACGCCCAGCAGTACTTCGACGCCGTCATCACCGGCGAGCCCGAGGCCAACGTGCCCGCGCTCATCGAGGACTTCGAGAAGGGCCAGCTCCAGCCGCGCTACCAGCGCCCGCCGCTGGGCCCCGCCGCCATCCGCCCCTACCGCTACGAGCTCATCGACTTCACCCACAACAAGCTGCGCCTGCCCGGCATCGAGGCCTCGCGCGGCTGCCCCTTCTCCTGCAACTTCTGCGTCCTCACCGGCAACGAGCGCTACCGCTACCGCCCCGTCGCCCACGTCATCGACGAAATCCAGCGTCACATGCGCTGGAACCCCAACTTCATGGGGCTGATGGATGACGCCTTCATGTTCCTGGACAACAACCTCGGGGGCTCACCGAAGTACCTGCGCGAGCTGTGCGAGGCCCTGATTCCCCTCAAGAAGACCTGGGGCTGCGCGCTCACCTTCAACGTCCTCAAGGACGAGTCGCTGGTGAAGCTGATGGCCAAGGCGGGCTGCCGCTACGTCTACACCGGCCTGGAGTCCCTCAACCCCGACTCCATCAAGGCCATGAACAAGGGCCAGAACAAGCTGAGCGAAGTGGACGCCGTCATCCGCCGCGTCTTCTCCGCCGGCATCCTGCTGTCCTTCGGCCTCATCGTGGGCTCGGACGGAGACACCAACGACTACCTGGAGAAGCTCCCCGAGTACCTCGCCGACCTCCAGTACTTCTCCGTCACCTTCCTGGGCATCGTCTGCCCCTACCCGGAGACGCCCTTCTTCCGCGAGCTCCAGGCGGAGCACCGCCTGCTGCCGGGCACCTTGAGCCGCGACTATGACGGCTACACGCTCTGCCACCAGCCCAAGCACCTGCACACGTCGGAGGTGGTGGAGCACTTCCACCGGCTCTGCGCGCAGCTCGGCAGCCTGCCCAACATCGCCCGCCACTACTGGTCCAAGCTCTCCATGAGCGACATGCCCCGCTACAAGCAGACCATCCTCTTCTCCGGGCCCGAAATCGTGAGCATCCGAAACCCGCTGAAGAACACGGCGCGCCGCTACATCGCCGGGCAGGACGCCCTGGAGTACTGGGACACGCAACAGATGGCCCAGCTCGGCCTCCAGCCGCAGCGGCTCACGTGAGCGCCGCAGCGGACAGGTGCGGCGCGGCGTCCTGGGGACCGGACTCCAGCCGCTCCACCCGCCGCAGCTCCGCCCGCGCGTCAATGGCGGTGAAGATGTCACGCGCACGGGCCAGCAACGCCGTGCGCCGGTGCGGCAACGCCGCCGCCGCGTCCAGGTAGGCCACGCCCGTCTCCCAGCGGTTGGGCGTGGCCTCCAGCACCTCGAGCGCGCGGTCGAACAGCGGCTCCGCGGCCTTCGCCCCCCGCTTGAGCGCCTTCGCGCGCGCCATCACCCGCATGGCCGGGCCGCGCAGGTACGGATAGAGCGCCCCCAGGGCCCGCGCCTTGAGCGCGCAGCGGCGATAGAGGGCCCACAGCTGCTCGCGCGGCACGGAGACGGCGCCCTGCTCCAGCGCGAAGAGCGCGCCCTCCGCCGCGTCCACGAGGCCAATCTGGAGGAAGGGCACCAGCACGTGGTAGCGCCACAGCGCCTCGTCGGCGCGCACCGCCATCAGCGCCGCCTCCTCCACCTGGTGCTCGCGCACCGCCACGTTGACCAGGTGATTCAGGCTGGCGCACTGGTTGGCCAGGTCCTGCACGTCGATGCTGATGCGCAGGCCCTCCTCCAGCTCCGCGCACAGCTCGCCCACGTCCCCGTCACCCCGCAGGTAGCGGCACATGGGGACCCACGCGTGCGACCAGCCCTGGTGCATCAGCGCGTTGAGCTCCACGCCCACGCGGCCCATCTCCCGGTAGGCCCGCTCGGCGTCCTCGAAGCGCGAGGCCAGGAACTGGCTGGTGGCCAGCATCATCAACCCCGTCTGCACCTCCCACATGTCCCCCACCTGCCGCAGCAGCGCCACGGCCTGCTCGCCGTACTCCGTGGCGCGGGCCTGCGCGTTGGTGAAGATGGACTGCGTGGCCAACCGGCTCAGCGCCACGCCCTCCGCCGCCGTATCCCGTGAGCGCCGCGCATGCTCCAGCGCGCGCCGGCACCAGTACCCCGAGCGCCCCACCAGCCCCGAGCCGAACAGCAGTGAGCCGTAGTAGCTGGTCGCCAGGCTCAGGCCGTACTCACTGCGCGAGCGCTCCGCCATCGTCGTGGCCACCAGCGTGGCCCAGGTGAGCTTCCCGATGTCCGCGAAGTAGTAGATCTTGATGAGCGAGATGAGCGTGGACAGCTGCTTCAGGTACAGCGGCAGGCGCGCGCCCAGCGGCCGCACCAGCCAGGGGAACAGGCCGTAGAGCAGGTGCAGCCCCATGGCCAGCACCGCGCGCAGCACCAGCGCCGCCAGGCTCCGCGGCATCGTGCGCCCCATGAGCTCCAGCGCCGTCTCCAGCTCCTGGATGGCGCGCTTCGACTCGCCCTTCTCCTGGTGGGCCCGGCCCAGGCCCAGGTGAATCTCCGCGCGGCGCGGCACCTGCTCCTCGTCCGCCAGGCACTGCTCGAACATGAGGATGGCGCCCGCGTAGTTGCCCGCGCTGAGCAGCGTCTCCGCCAGCTCCTTCATCACGACGTGCGTCTTTTGCAGGACCTCCTCCGGGTCCAGCGCGACGGTGCCCCCCAGAATCTCCATGGCCCGGTTGTAGTGGTGGACGGCGTCGTCGTTGGCGTACTGCTCGCGCGCGCTGCGCGCCGCCATCAGCGTGTACTCCAGGCCCTTCACCTCGTCGTTTCCCGCCAGCGAGTGGTAGGCCAGGATGCCCGCGGACTTGACGGGGTTGTCCCCCGCGCGGGCCTCGATGAAGCGCGCCATGCGCCGGTGGAGGTCCTCGCGCGCGGACACCAGCAGCGTGGTGTACGCCACGTCGCGGATGACGATGTGCTTGAAGATGCAGGTGAACGGCTCCTCCAGCTCCAGGAGGATGAGCCCCAGCCGCGTCAGCGTGTCGATGGCCTCCCGAATCCGCTCCGGGGACACCGAGCCGGGCGCCAGCGCGGCCACCGCCTCCAGCGTGAAGATGCGGCCCACCACGGAGGCCACGCGCACCACCAGCTTCTCCGTCTCCGTGAGCAGGTCGATGCGCGTCAGCACCACGTCCTGGATGGAGTCCGGCAGCTCCAGCCCCTGCAGGCTGCGCTTGAGCTCCAGCCGGTCCGCGCCCGGCGCCACCGGCCCCAGGTAGCCCTTCTCCACCATGCCCTGGACGATGGACTCGGTGAAGAACGGGTTGCCCTGCACCTTGGCCAGCAGCAAATCCTCCAGCGCCGTGTCCGGCGTCTCCATGCGCAGGTGCAACCGCAGCAGCGCCCGCGTGTCCTCGTCATCCAGGCTGGACAGGTCCAACCACCGCAGCCCGGGCAGCCCCTTGAGGCTCTTGAGGTGCTCGCCCGGCCGCATCGTCACCAGCAGCGTCACCCGCAGCGGGGACAGCCGCGCGGCGACGTACTCGATGAGGTCCACGGAGATGTTGTCGGCCCAGTGCAGGTCCTCGAAGAAGAGCAGCACCGGCGTCTGGCGCGACAGCTTCTCCAGGAGCTGGAGGATGACCTGGAAGAGCTTCTGGTTCTTCCGCCGGGCATCCAGGTCGCGCGTGAGGGGTGACTCCTCCACGGGCAGCCCCAGGATGCCCGCGAGCACGGGGATCCACTCCGGCCCCGTGTCCTCAAGGCCCGCGAAGCCCTGGCGCAGCCGGGACAGCTGCGTCTCCACGTCGTCGCCTTCGTGCAGGCCGAAGAGCTGGACCAGCACCTCCTTCCACGGGAAGAAGGGCGTGAACATCTCGTACGAGTAGCAGATGCCGTAGAGGCTGTGGGCCCCCCGCGCCTCCGCCACCTCCACCACCTTCGCGCCCAGCCGCGACTTGCCGATGCCCGCCTCGCCCGACACCACGCAGATGCGGCCGTGGCCCCGCAGCGATTCGTCGACGGCCTGGCGCAGCGCCTCCACCTCCTGCTGCCGGCCGACGATGTCGCCCTTGCCCTTGAGGAACAGGCTGCGGCGCACCTCCGCAGACAGCCGGTAGACGGGCACCGCGCGCGACACGCCCTTGAGCCGCGCATCCTCCACGAACTCGGTGTCGAAGCCGCCCTGGTGCAGCTTGCGCTCCGTCTGCGCGTCGATGTGGATGCCGCTGCCCTGCCCGTGCGTCATCAGGCGGGCGGCCATGTTCACCACCTCGCCCAGCGCGGAGTAGCCCTTGCGCCAGGGCGAGCCCATGTCCCCGAAGTAGGCCGGGCCGGTGGCGATGCCAATCTGCAGCGACGCGACGAAGGGGAAGGACTCCCGCTCCCGCATCAGCTTGCACGCGAGCCGGCAGGCCAGCACCTCCTTGCTCTGCAAGGCCGTGGGCGCGCCGAAGATGACGTAGAGGACGTTCCCCTTGTCGGTGAAGTCCGTCATCAGCAACACGCCGCCGTGGTGCGCGCTCTCCCGCTGGACGTATTCGTAGAAGGCGTTCAGCTCGCGGGTGAAGTCCTCCGGCCGCGCGGACGCGCGCTGGCTGTCGAAGCGGAGGAAGAAGCAGGTGACGTCGCGGAAGTCGCCGCTGAACTCCTGGTGCGCCGTCGTGATTTTCGTGAAGAGCACCGGGTGCAGCAGCAGCGAGCACCGGGCCACCAGCTCCGGCCCCGAGGGCAACACGAAGGCGGGCGCTGGAGGCACACGCAACGGCGCGGTGGGCGCCAGGTGGTACGCGTCGCCGCGAGCCTCGCCTTGACGGGCCGGCTCCGGCAGCAGGGCCCACGCCTCCGGGCTGAGGAGCACCTCCCCCACCGTGGCCCGCTTCTCCGCCGCCACCGCCTGCGCCAGCGGCTGGCCGATGAGTGCGGGGTGCATCCACATCCCCGTGGCGCCCAGCACCACCCGGTGGGCCTCGCCGAACCCGATGCCGATGCGCGACGACACGCTGAAGCGCTGGCCCAGCAGCTCCAGTCGCGCGAAGTGGGACAGCCGCTGCTGGACGTCCAACGCACACCGGGCCGCGCGCTGCACCGCGCCGCTGGCGTCCATGCCCGGCTCCACCTCGAAGCAGGCCAGGATGGAGTCGCCGGCGAACTGGTAGATGTCGCCGCCGTGGTCCTTCACGACGTCGATCATCTCCGTGTAGTAGCTCGTCAGGAGCCGCTGGAGCGCATCGATGCCCCGGGGCCCCGCGCCGCTCAGGCTGACGACGATGGGCGTGAAGCCCGCGATGTCCAGCAGGAGGATGGCGCCGCGCACCGGCTCCACGAGCGGCAGCGCGTGCGCCTCCGTGTGCTCCAGACGCCGGAGCACGGCGCCGGGGATGTAGGGCGCCAACGTCGCGAGGATGGGGTCGATGTCCACCGGAGACATGGCCGTGCGCTCAGCTCAGGGCGTTGAAGCGGATCCACATGGCCAGCACGCCTACCACCGCATAGAAGCCAATCTCCACCGTCTCCGACACCGGCTGCGCCTTCTTCAGGGCGCCCCAGGTGTGGACGACCACCATTCCCGCACACACCCAGCCGATGAGGTCGAAGATGGCGGGGCCCGGCCGTGACACGAAGCGGGCCGCCGTGAGGATGATGGCCAGCGCCACCGCGCCCAGGCAGCGCCCGAAGTACACCGTGAGGTGATTGTTCCCCTCTGGCAGCCGCCACCCGAACCAGCGCGCCCACGTCAGGGGCATCAGCAGCAGGGGAAGCGCGATGACGACCAGGAAGAGCGTCCCGGCGATGACGAGGAACCAGCTGGCGAGCGGATGGTCGGGACTGATCATGATGGCGCACTCGAGACGACGCGGCCCGCCCTGCCTGGGTGGCCCCCGCCCGTTCCCCCGAGTGCATCATCCTAGACGTTTTCCAGCGGCTACGGCGCCGTCAGGCGGAGCGGATCACGCACCGCGGCCCGGAGGAACTCGGCCACCCGCTCCAGGGAGTCCGTCCGCTCCAGCTCCGTGGGGAAGCGCCGGAACGACTCCGGCGGCCCGTAGAGGATGACGGGCTTGCCATAGCGCAGGGCCAGGGCCGCCTCGGCCACCGTGCCCGCGCCCCCGGGCAGTGACACCAGGGCGTGCGGCGTGAGCACGTTGATGTGATTGCGGCTGAGCGGCTCCGTCCCCTGCACGCCGCTGAGCGGCAGGTGCGTGTAGATGGGCAGCTCCACGTTGGGGTTGGGGTAGCCCGGGCGGGGTCGGTACTCGCCGCCCTCCACCGTGCCGGGGACGATGCCAATGGAGATGCCGTGCCGGTACGCCACCTGGACGAACGCGTCCGCCGCCGTCCGCATCACCCCGCTGCCCGCGCCCGTGAGCAGGTCGAAGCCCGCCTCGGCGATCCACCGGACCAGCGGGACGACCCGCTCCGCGTGGTCCTCCTTGCCAGAACCGAAGACACCGATGATTCGCCGTGGCCTGCGCATGGGCTTCGCTCCTTCCCCCGGTATGACGGGCCCGCCCTCCAGCTTGTTCCAACCGCGCGCTGGGTTCCTCTCACGACGGTTCATTGCCCCACATTCCCCCCCGCCGGGCGTTCACCGATGGAAGCCTTCGCTCCTGGAGCGTGACGGATTGGACGCTTCGCCTGTCAGACCCCCGCTCTACCTTCATCCGCATGCGCCTGGAGGTCGTCCATGTTCGACAGTTGTGGAGGATGTGAGCGCCGCGGAAGCGCCGGTGAAGTGTTCGACTGGTGCGCCCACTGCGAGCTGTCCCTGTGCCCCCGCTGCATGGAGCGCGGCTGCTGCGACAGCGAGCCCGCCGAATCCGGCCGCTCGGCGCCCCGGTGCCTGCCAGAGCCCCCCGAGGACGACGAGGCCACGGCCCTCCCCGAGCACTTCGGCGGCCGGTGCTGCACCCGCGCCCGCGCCGTGGCCTGCTCCTGCGCCTTCCACTGGGTTTGCGCTCACCACGGCGATCAACACATCGGCACGCATGACTGACGTTCCCGTTGTCCGCTGGGAACGGATCTCCAGGCGCCGGGTTCGACGCACCCGGCCACGCCTGGAAAATGACGCTTCACCTGGTATTTTCCGGGCAGGCCCGATTGCTCAGTTCCTGAGAGGGTGTGAGGATGCGTGTGAGACAGATTTTTTGTCTCACCCCCACCTTGAGCCCCTCCGAGGAACCTCCCGTGAGTCCCCCCTTCGCGCGTCCCCGCGAGCTGGCTGTCACCGTGGAGACGTCGCCGCGCGCCGCGCCGCCGTCGCACGCCATCGAAGTCGACGTGGGGGTGGCCCTGCCTGTCGCGTTCGGCGGGCTGAGGAAGGTCCTTCGCGCGTGTGAAGCCGCCGCGCCCCAGGTCGTCCACGCCCTGTCCCGCGCCCATCCCTCCGAATGGAACCGGCTGTTTCCCGGCACCATCGACGGCGTGCCGGACCTCGGCGATTTGGCGCTGACGCCCTCCGAGCGCCGCCTCCACCGCGAGTCGGAGCAGATGTTCTGGGTCCTCAACGTGGCCGCGAAGGCCATCATGGAGACGCTGCGCGTCAGCAGCCGGCCCCTGGTGCTCCATGGCGCGGGTGAGTGCGACCTGGTCAGCCTGCGCGCGGTGATGCGGGCCGCCGAGTGGAGCCGGCTGGAAGGGCTGGAGGGCACCCTGTTGTTCACCGGGTGGAACGTGCGCCGGCCCCATGGCGCGGAGTCCTTCGAGGCCCGGCGGCAGGCCTACCTGGATGCGCTATGCGACCGGATGCGCGCGCCCCGCGCGCCGACGCCCGGTCCGGTGTCGTCGCGCGCGCTGGAGGCGCCGGTGGACCTGGAAGGCCGTTATCTCCAGGTCGCCGTGGACGCGGCCCAGGCGCCCGAGACACGGGTGGCCGCCGCCATCCTCGCCATCCGGAGCTGCTTCTTCACCACCAACTACGAAGGCGCCATGCTGGCCGCCGAGCAAGGGCTGGCGGTGTTGGCGGCGAACGCGGACGCGGCGTTGGCGGCTCGCGTGGTCCAGGCCTGGGAGACGCTGGACACGGGCTTCGCCACGCCCGCAATCGAGATTGAGCGCGCCAGCCTGGGTGACGTCGACGAGCTCAAGGCCCTGTTCGCTCGCAGCATGGGCGTGGTCCACGTCTATACCGGCGCACACGACGCGGCCATGGAGGCGTTTGCCCGGGGGCTGGAATGCCGGATTCCTCCCGAGCTGGTGGCGCGGCTGCACATGTTCCGCGCGCTCACCCTGACGAAGCGCTTCGGACAGCTTCCCAACGCGCGGACGGAGGTGGCCGCGGGACTGGCCGCGCTGGAGCGCAGCGCGTCGCCGGACCGCGCGCTCCAGGAGGGCTGGCTGCGCAATGTCTGCGCGCTGACGTGGTTCCAGGAGCGCAAGCTGGACAAGGCGCTGGTGGAGGAGAAGCAGGCCATGCGCTGCGTGGGGGACCTGCACGACGCCAGCGCCACCCACCTGAAAATCAACCTCATCTCCAACGCCAGCTATCTGCAGGAGACGGCGCGCCAGTACGGCGACGCCATCTCCACGTGGCGCCGGTTCGAGAAGATCAGCGAGAGCTGGGGCGTGAACTTCGCCAAGCACCACCGCTACCGGTTGGCGGGGCTGGAGCTGGCCGCAGGCGAGCGTGACGCGGCGGTGGCCCACTTCACCGAGGCGTTCGCCAACGCCGATGCGCTGGGCGACTCGTTCCACCGGCAGGTGATTGCCGCGGAGCTGGGACGCCTGTTCCTGGACGAGCGGCAGCCGGCTGTCGCCGTGGACTGGTTCACCCGCGCGGAGGAGCACGCTCGCGCCATTGGAGACCCGCTGAAGACGGCGGAGAGCCTGGCCGGACAGGCCGTGGCGGCTGGACGCACGGACTGGCCGGAGGCGGTGCGGTGCGCCGAGGCGAGCACGACGTGGCCGAAGCAGACAGAGGCGCTGAAGGCCGCGCTCGCGCAGGGTGAGGCGAAGGCGGTGCATGAGGTGCTGCCTCGCGCCCGGACAAAGCTCAACCGCCCGTTCGACCCGGTGAACCTGTACTGACGTCCCGCTGAGACGCGGCGCGCCGGCGACGAAGCCTCCGGCGCCGCGCCTTACGTCAGCCCCCGCCGCGACCGGCAACGGGCCGAGCCCGCCTCAGCGTCCTTCCGTCGCCACGCCGCCCAGGTGACGCATCGGAGCGAAGGGCTCGGCCTCCGCGCTGTGCCCCCGCGCCACGAGCTCCGCGAGCAAGGCACCGGTATACGCACCCGTCAGGATGCCCTGCCCCCCCAGCCCCGTGGCGACGAACGTGCGCTGCGTTCCCGGGTATGAGCCGATGTAGGGCCTTCCATCCGGCGTCGCGGCACGCAGCCCCGCCCATGCGCGGACGAACCGGGCGTCACGCAGACGCGGCGCCAGCTTCGCGACGGTGGCGCTGAGGTGCAGCAGGCCCGCGGGCGTCACCTGCTCCACGAAGCCCGCGTCCTCCTCCGTCGCGCCCACGACGATTTCACCCGAGCGCCACGGCGCCAGGTACGAGGGCCCCGAGACGACGCGCGTCAGGTGCAAGCCCGGCTGGTGCACCACCAGCATCTGCCCACGCAAGGGCTTCAACGGCAACGAAGGCAACCCCGCCACGCCCGCCGACCAGGGCCCCGCGCACACGAGCAACCGGTCCGCCCGGAGCGTCTCCCCTTCCGTCTGGAGTTCGACTCCCGTGGACGATTCGGAGACGGAGCGCGCGGCCACGCCCAGCCGCAGCCGCACGCCCACGTGGGCAGCGGCCTTCAGGAGCGCGTCGACGTAGCCGTCCGTGTCCACCAGGTGGCCCTGGTCCGTCTCGAAGGCGCCGAAGAGCGGCGTGCCCTCCAGCGCCGGCTCCAGCGACACCAGGCTCGCGGCGTCCCGCCAGGTGCCCAGCCCCTCCGCGTCCGCCACCGCCTTCGCCGCCAGCGCATCGCGCGCCTTCGCGTCCGTTACGACGCGGAGGATGCCGTTGCCTCGGCGGAGCTGGTCGCCGCCCGGGAGCGAGGCCAGGTCCTCCGCCAGCGCGCCGCGGCCCGCCCGGGCGAACGCCAGCATCACCGGGTCATCGAACAGCCGCACGGACGGGATGGCGACTCCGGCGGCGGCGCGCGAGCCCCGGCCGCCTGGGTCCACGGCGTCCAGCACCGTGACGCTCGCGCCCAAAGCAGAGAGCCGGCGCGCGGCCGAAAGGCCCACGACACCGGCTCCGAGAATCAAGATGTCGGCGCCAGGCCTCATTTCACCTGAGCCGCTTGGCGATGACGTGAAAGCCACCTTCCACGTAGACGAAGCCGTGCCGCTCGGCGCGCTTCACCACGGCGTCCAGCTGGGTGTAGCCCACCAGCAATTGAAACCCGAGCCTCGTGGACTCCTCACAGATGGCAGCCACCACGAGGTCGACGGCCGCGCTCCGCTCTTCCTTGGACAACCCCGGTGCGGCCACCAGGGTCTCAATCATGGCCAGCGAGCTGTCGGTCCGGTAGAGGAACCCCGCCGCCTTGCCAGGAATGATGAAGCCCGTCTGCGGAAGCGTCTCTGGCGTGACGGCATCGTTCCAGAACCGCAGCCACTCCTGCAGTTGAGCGAAGTGCAGCTCTGGAACGTAGGGGATGGGCGTCATCCGGCGACGATATTACGAAACCAGGAACTGCGACATGCGCTGCGCGGACAGCTCGGCCGCGTTGTTCATGCCCAGCTGGCTCAGGCCCGTCTTCGCCGTGTTCTTCATCAGGTCGCCCAGCACGTCGGTGACCTTGCTCTTGCCGGTGGCCAGGTTGAGCGCGCCGCTCAGCAGGCTGTTGCCGCCCGTACCGTCCATCAGGAACTGGCTGGCGAACTTGCCCACCGTGTTCTTCAGGGCGCCGCCACCCGGAATCAGGTCCGTCGCCGCGCCCATGAGCGCCTGCAGCGGGTTCTTGCCCTGCATCAGGCCGCTGGCGAAGCCCATCGCCGCGCCCAGCAGCGGGTTGACCGCGGACACGAACGGCTTGACGACGTCCAGCACCTTGCTAACGATCTTCTTGAGGCCACCCATGGTAATTCCCCTTTGAAAGATGGCTGCGGTGCAGCCATCAAGTGCGTCCGATGTAAAAATTGTCGGGGGATGGGCGTATTTGTTTCCCTGTTACCCGAAAAAACCGGACGCCATTTCGGGACCCCATTGAATTCAAGGACTTGGCTCAGGGGCAAGGCACCGGAGATTCCAGGAAATGATCCCCGGGCCTGTTCCTCCGCCGATCAATTCTTGTCGGTGCCAGGCTTCTTGCCTTCCGTGGCGTGCAGCTCGCTGGCGGACGTCCCCTTGCGGCTCTCGGGGGCACCCTGCTGCGCCGCGTCGGACGCGAGCGCCGCCTTGTAGCGCGCGTCCGCGTCCTGGTCGCTGAAGCCGTCCCGCTGATGCGCCCGGCTGATGACGACGCGGCCGTCGACGATGGCCTGCAGGTGCCCCTGAAGCTCCTCGATGGTGGGCACGTTGGGGTCCTTGGCCTTCAGCTCCTCGTCGGGGACGATCTGGAGCTGGGGCGGCTTCTCCGGGTTGAGGGCGTAGTCGATGATTTTCTCGACGTACTCCTCGACGGGGAGCTTGAGCAGACGGGCCTGCTCCTTCACGTCCGCGTCGGCCAGCAGCTCCGCGCGAACCTCCTCCACCGGCCGCTTCAGCTTCTTGACGGGGGGAGCGACGACGTTTTCACCGGACATTGACTGTCTCCTCAGAAAAGGACCCGAAATCCTGGCAAGGCGGGAAGCACCGCCAGGCCGGGGAAGGGACCATTCTGGTAACCGAAGCGCCCCGGATGTCAAAGGGCGTCAAGCCGGTACTTCGCTCCAGCGGGTGAACTGCATCCGCAGCTCGCAGGTGTAGCGGCCCCGCTCGTCCCGCAGCCAGAGCTGCTCCGGCGCCGGGTACATCTCCTCCACGGAAAGGCGCTCCGCGTCCCGGGCCAGGTGTGACAGCAGGTCCATGGCGAAGGGGCTCGCGGTGTCGATGAGGTACGGCTTGCGCTCCTTCGAGCTGCGCATGAACACGAAGCGAGGCCACCCACCCGCGCGCCGCTCCCGCTGCACGGCGAGGAAGAGCTCGAAGCCCGTGGGCTTCCCCAGCCGCTCCGCCGCCAGGTTCCAGCGCTCGCGTTGGTAAACCGCGCCGCCCACGCTGAGCCGCGGCAGGTGACCGCCCTGCGTCCGCAGCGGCGCGTGCAGCACCTGGGGATGCGCCAGCGCCGCGAACGGCGGATAGGAAGAGAAGTCATCGAGCGGCAGGTACAAGCTCAGGCGCTCCCCCTTCCCGTCCACCAACACCGGGCCGTCGGGCGCCGGCCGGACTTTCACGTCCCCCGGCGTCAGGGCGCCCTCGTCCACGTCCAGCACGTCCGACACCGAGTACACCAACCGCCGCCCCGGATAGACGTAGAAGCCCTTGTTGCGCCTGCGGATGGCCAGCCCCACGAGCCCCCGCGCCGCGGCGTCCTGCTCCAGCCAGCGCGAGGCCACCGAGGCATAACGCTCCCGCTCGGGTTGGAACGCGCTCAGCCAACTCCACAGCAGCAGGTGGTGGTGGACACGCGCCAGCATCACCTCGAAGCCACTTCCGTCTGGCTTCGCGGCGAGGCACACGTCCGGCAAGGCGTAGCGCCCGCCCGGCGTGGACGTGCCCAGGAAGTCCACGGGCAGCGCGCGCGCGCGGCCATCCTCCGGCTCCAGCATCACCGGCGGCACGGGTGAGAAGCGGCTGCCCGTCACGCCGTCGGGACGCAGCCTCACGGCGTAGTCCAGCAGGTCCATGGGGCCCGCGTCCGGGCCCAGCGCGTCGCGGACCTGCTCCCGGAAGCCCTGCTGCACCTTCTCGCCATAGGCGGCCGACAGCTCCAGCGCGCCCGTCAGCGCGGCCTCCAGCTCCGCGGTGAAGCGCGCACCGAAGCGCAGCCGGAACGGCGAGCTCGCCTCCTCGTAGAGGATGAGGCGGTCCGCGTATACTTGTCCGTCACCTCGGCGCGCGGGCTTGCCCGTGACCTCCGTGAAGGCGGCCTCCAGGCGCGGCAGCAGCTCGCGCCGCTGGGTCAGGTCCCCGGCTTCGAAGTCCGCCTTGAGACGCGCCAGTGACTCCAACCGCTCCAGCCAGCGGGTGCGTGCCTCCAGGTCGGGGAGCGCCGCGACCGCGTCCCGCACGCTCTCGAAGGTGCCGAAGTCGTTGGGCCGGAACGGCAGGCCCCAGAGCAGCAACGCGGTCTTCACCAGCGGCAGCGCCTGGCGCTCGACGTCCACCACCGGGAGGCCGAGCACCCCGGCCGCCTGCGCGGGTGTGGGGTGCTCGCGCAGCACCGACAGCAGGCGCTCCGCCTCGGGTGACAAGGTGACGTCCAGCTTCAGCGGCTCGCAGAGGGCGCGGCCCGGGGTCACCGTGAAGAGCGGATTGAGGCGCAGCGGCAGGTGCGGGCGCAGCGTGCGCTCCCGCCCCACCGCGCGAGCCAGCTCTGTCACCGCCCAGAAGGAGAAGAACGTGCGGCGGCGCGTGCTTCCGCTGGGCACCGTGCGCACGTCATAGCCGTCATCGTGGGTGCGCTCGCCGTAGGAGATGGGGCCGAAGAAGCTGGTCGTCTCGTTCTTCGCGCAGAAGCGCTGGAGGTACGTGTAGACCTGCCGCTCCACCCGGCGCGCATCGGACGTGTCCGGCCGCTCCCCGCCGCGCAGGTAGCGCACCCAGACGTTGTCGAACATCGCCGGGCTGGAGAGGAACACTGCCTCCTGGATGGCGGGGTCCGCCGCTCGCTCGCGCAGGCGCTGTCGCAGCGTCTTGCGTTCCGCCGCATAGAGCGCCTGGACGGACTCGCGACGCGCCTGGTAGCGCGCCCATGCATCCTGACACGGCGGGCCCAGCCGTGCGTCGATTCGGGGCTCACGGCCCTGGGCCAACGCATCGAGGAGCGCCTGCGCGCCGGACGCGCCCTTCTCCGCGCGCACGGCGTCCACGAGCGCATCCTCGGCCTCGAGCAACCGGGCGACGTCGTCCAGCACCGCCTGAGGCATCCCCAGCGACTCCAGCCAGTCGAAGGGAAAGCCCGCGTGCCGCAGCACGAATACCTCGCCCAACGTCCAGGGCTCGCTCATCCGTTCACCCTCGTCAGCACCGACCTGGCCACCAGTGTGTCCACCAGCTTCTCCCGCTGCGCCTGGGGAACGGCCCCCAGCACGCTGGCCACTTCCATGGGCCGGACGAGCCCGGCGAGCTTCGGCGCCAGCCGCGCGTCCATCGCGAGCACCGAGCCCGTGCGGAGGTTCGCCGCGAACCACGACGGCTTCGGCGCACCATCCAGTCCCGCCGGGAGCTGCACCCACGCACAGTCCGCGTCGAGTCGAATGGCCGCCGCGCTCGCGTCCGTTGCACGGGGCCGGGGCACCTCGGGAAGACACGCGGCGGCGACCCGGCCCGGATTCAGCGGTCCTCGCGCGAGCAGCCGCGTCGCGAGCCCCTCGAGCACCTGCGGAACGCGGGCACTGGGAATGGAGCGGGCGTGCTCGAAGGGCCGGCTCCTCGCGAGGTCCCGGTCATCGGGTGGCGCGCCGACCTTCACGTCCGGCCACAGCAGCGGGCGGCCACTCTCAGGCGGCGTCCGCGGCCAGTGGAAGGGACGCACTCCCGCGAGCTTGTCGAACACCGGCTCCGCGTCCAGCACGGCGAGCGTCGCGTCGAGGTCCGCCTCGTCGACCCCGGGCGCGCCGACCCACCACTCCGCCACGAGGTGAACCCCCGCGTCCCGAAGCCGGCGAGCGCCCCGCGCCAGCGCCGCTCGGGAGACGCGAGCCCCCAACGGGTCGACCCAGGCGTCGTTGTCCGCGGCGCAGAACCCCACGGCGGCCACCTTGCAGCCGCTCGCCACCAACACGTCCGGATGCAGGAGCGAGTCGAGTGACATATGCCCCGCCCACCCCACCTCGCCTCCCGTGAGGGCTCGCAACGTGTCCAGCGTGGTGGCCCTCACCTCCAGCGCCTCGGAGAGCCAGACGCGTGACGTGGGGGACGTCTCGTCCAGACTGGGCGACACGCGCCAGCGCAGGGGGACCGCGTCCACGAAGGTGGCGCGCTGGAACACGGACAGTCGCGCCAGGACGGCCCGGTGCGCCCGGGCGAACGGCCCCGCGACTTCGAGCGGCACGTCCTCCGGACAGGCTCGCGCCAGCCAGGCCGCGGCAGGCAGTTGCAGGTCGCGTTCGAGCCAGAGCCGCACCCGCTCGGCGCCGGCGAAGCGCTCGGCGGCGCGGGACAGGTCATCCAGGTAGGACGCGGGTTGGTCCAGGGAGCGCAAGACGTCCGCGCTCCGCTCGGTGGTGCCGCCCGCCAGCTCCACATCATCCAGCCGGAGGTGTACCCCGTCGGGCGGCCCGGAAATGGCGGAGAGCACCGCCCCCAGCGCACGCAGGTGGGTGCTCACACTTGCGTCCTCCCGTGCATGCAGCGACTGGGCGGCGCGCACCAGCAGCAGCTCACGCATCGTCTGCGCGGTAGCGGGGGCGCGCTCGCGTGCGACGGCGGCGGCCTCCACCGCATCGCGGGCGAAGACGCGCCGGCAGAACTCGCGCGCCACGTCGACGCACCGCCACCCTTCCGGCGCCTCCGGAACGAGCGTCACGTCGCGGTGGGGTGGCAGGACGAGCAGCTTCATTCCCGCGCACCGGCAGCGGACTGTGCGCCCCACATCAGCGTGCAACGCAGCTCCACGGTGTGGCGCCCGCCCGCGGGGCTCCGCAGCCAGAGCTGGTCCGGCGAGGGCAGCATCTCCGACAGGAGGACCTCCTCCTTCTGCTCCAGCAGGTTGAGGAAGACGCGCAGCAGCGGCGGGCTGCGCACGTCCACCAGCACCGGCTTTCGCTCGTCCTTGAACTTCGCGAAGACGCAGTCCGGCATCCCGCGCTCGCGCCACACGCTCACCGCCGCGCGCAGCTTCGCCGAGTCATCGCGGCCCGCGAGCAGCGCCTCCCGCTCCGCCTGAGACAGCCGCCACTGCTCGCGCTGCACCACCACGCCGCCCAGGGTCAGCCGGGGCGTATGCTCGCCCAGCGACACGCGCAGCGGGCGGATGCGCGGCAGGGAGAAGGCGGTGTGCACCAGGCTGTCCAGCTCGCCGTTGTAGAGACACACCTCGGAGCCCAGCCGCTTCGACACCAGCCGCGCCCGCGCGCCATCACTCTCCACGAACAGGTCATCCAGCGGCAGCCGCCACGCGGAGGCCCGTGCGCTGACACCGCCCAGCTCCACCACGGGCCCCGGGAACTCCGACGGCAGCAGGCCCGTGCGCCGCGACGCCAGCACCGTCACCAGGGGCACCGGCCGGCTCAAGGCCCCGAGCGCCCGCACCATGGCGCTCTCCACCCGGCCGCGCGCCTCGTGGAACTGGAGCGCCCAGCCCCACACCAGCGCCGTGTCATGCACGTCGCCCATCACCAGCTCGTACTCGCCGCGGCTCCACGCCTCCACGTCCCGGGCCCCCACGAGCAGGTCCACGGACGTGACGAGCGGCAGCGCCTTCGCGTCGCCGTCCAGCGGCGGCGGCGTCACCGAGCCCAGGTCCGCGCAGCGCGCGGACGCGTCTCCCACGGCGCCAGCCAGCAGCTCCGCCACCGAGCCATCCAACGGCACCGGCCGGTCCGAGTACGCGGCGGCCACCTTCCAGAACGGCACCGTGCGCGCGCCCACCAGCCCCGCCACGGTGGCTCGAGCGGCCTCCCGGGTCCGCCGCGCCGCCGCGCCCATCCACGCCAGCGCGGGCTCCAGGCGCGTCACCAGCTCACGCGCCCGCTCACCTCCGGCCTCCAGCCGCAAATCACCGCCGCACTCCTCCCGGAGCGCCAGCCGGTCCTGGTAGAAGTTGTGCGACTCGGACGCGGGGCCTCGCTCGGACGGCGGCGCCACGCCCCACTGCTCATTCGCGCGCTTCGCGAAGGCCGCCTGGAGCGCCATCTTCCCCGCGGCATCCGCGGCGCCGTACCCGGCCATCAGCGCCAGCAGCGCGCTCAAGCCCTCCACGTGCCTCCGAGCCGCGGGACACGGCAGGCCCGCCACGCGCTCGGCCAGGTCATCCACCGGGTGGTGCGTGGCCGCGGGCACCTCGAGCTGATGCGTCAGCAGGCCCTTCTCGCAGCCCATCCGCGCCGCCTCGCGCGCCAGGCCCGGGGCCACGCCCAGCGACGAGGCGAGCCCCGCGAGCGTGCGCGTTCCATCCACCGCCTCCACCAGCCGGGGCAGCAGCGCCTCCGCGCTCTCCGGCGCGGGCAGCGTCTTGCGCGAAGGCACCTCCGCGAAGGCCTTGCGGCGCGGCACCAGCCACGCGGCGACCTCGGGGTCGAAGGCGATGGCGCGAACCAGCCCCTGCACCAGCCACGACGCCGCGAAGGTGTTCCGCCCCGTCAGCACCTCCGGCCCGGACCAGCGCAGCGTCACGCCCGTCGGCGCGGCCGCGTCCGCGTATCCGTAGTTGATGGGGCCGAAGAAGCCCATCGTCTCGTTCTTCGCGCACATGCGCTGCAGGTAGCTGGCCACCTGTCGCCGCAACCGCGCGCCGTCTCGCCCGTCCAGCAGGTCTCTCGCCACGGGCGGGCTGGAGCTGGCCACCGCCTCCAGGAAGCGCGGCGCCTGTCGCAGGGCCCTCAGCGCGTCCTCCACCGCCAGGGACTCCTGCTTCATCGCCGCATGGAAGGCGGCCTCCGCGTCCTGCGCGGCCCGGGCACGGTCGTTCCACTCAGTGAACAGCTCGGGTGACGCCATCCCCTCGGTGTCCACCGGGCGCCCGGCTTTCAGGGCCGACAGCACCGTGCGCGAGGGCCGCTTCACCCGAGGGCCCTGGGCCTTCAGCGCCTCCAGCGCCCGCCGCGCCGAGGCCAGCTGGCGCGCGGCCCGGGCAGCCTCCGGACACCCCAGCCGCTCCAGCCAATCGAAGGGGAAACCCGTGGTGCGAACCACGAGGTGAGGGAAGAGGGTCCAGCCCTTCATGCGTTTCGCACCCTTCGTCCGGGACGCGGCGCGGCGCCCAGCAGCGCGCCGCTCAGTTTCGCGGTTGCGACTTCACTTCGATTTGCTGTCCGGGCACGGCCATCACCCACAGCTTGCTGACGCCGCTGGGGCAGCGCACCAGGACCTCCAGCTCGCGGCCCGCTTCGATTCGCGCCTTCAGCAGGGGCGTTCCACCCGGCAGCATCGCGCCACCGACGTGGACTTCACAGCCAGGGGCCGCGCCCGTCACGCTCAGCAGCCCCGTCGTGCCTGGCTCCGGCAAGGCGTCCGCCAACGTGCGCACGTCGATGCCCTCGCGCTGCTGCGTGGTGCCGAACCGCCGCAGCTTCCCCTCCACCGCCGTGGAGATGAGCAGCGGGCCACCCGACGGGTCATGCACCTCCGTCCCCGGCTCGTGGCGCAGGCCGCCGACGTAGACGTGCTCCCCGGGCCCCACGTTGACGAAGTTCGAGTCACCATCGCGCGCCATCACCACCGCCACCACGGCCAGCACCAAGGCGCTCTCCACCCGGCCGCGCGCCTCGTGGAACTGGAGCGCCCAGCCCCACACCAGCGCCGTGTCATGCGCGTCGCCCATCACCAGCTCGTACTCGCCGCGGCTCCACGCCTCCACGTC
>NZ_JABXEO010000139.1:0-11117 GCF_013372585.1 Myxococcus sp. AM010 | reverse complement strand
CTCCAAGGGGAGGTGGGGGGCGGGCAGCCTCGCATGGGGCCCCAGCCGGGCGGCAAGCGCCGCTTGCAAGCTGCAAGGAAGCACCGCCCGTGATAGTTGGCCCCGGGTCATGACGAACGAGCTCCAAAGGGAGGTCGCCCGGCGGCGCACCTTCGCGATCATCTCCCACCCCGACGCGGGCAAGACGACCCTCACCGAGAAGCTGCTGCTCTACGGCGGCGCCATCCACCTGGCCGGAAGCGTGAAGGCCAAGCGGGCCCGGCGGCATGCCACGTCCGACTGGATGGAGCTGGAGAAGGAGCGCGGCATCTCCGTCACCTCCTCCGTCCTCCAGTTCTCCTACCGCGACCACGCGGTGAACCTGCTGGACACGCCGGGTCACCAGGACTTCTCCGAGGACACCTACCGCACCCTGGCCGCGGCGGACGCGGCGGTGATGCTCATCGACGCCGCCAAGGGCGTGGAGCCGCAGACCAAGAAGCTCTTCAAGGTCTGCCGCTTGCGGAACATCCCTATCTTCACCTTCGTCAACAAGCTGGACCGCTACGGCCGCGAGCCGCTGGACTTGATGAACGAGCTGGAGCAGGTGCTCGGCATCCGCTCCTACCCGATGAACTGGCCCATCGGCATGGGCCCGGACTTCCGCGGCGTCTATGACCGGCAGGCCCGCGTCATCCACGTCTTCTCCGCCGAGGGCTCCCACGGCGAGTCCGAGGTGGGCGAGCGCTCGGTCTCCATCGACTCGGATGAAATCAAGACCATCCTCACCGAGGCGGAGCTGGCCAAGCTGCACGAGGAGATCGAGCTGCTGGACATCGGCGGCGACGAGTTCACCCGCGAGAAGAGCGATACGGGGCAGCTGACGCCCATGTTCTTCGGCAGCGCGATGACCAACTTCGGCGTGCGCCCGTTCCTGGACGCCTTCCTGGACCTGGCCCCCGCGCCCACGTCGCGCTCGACGACGCAGGGGCCGCGCGAGCCCACCCACCCGAAGTTCGCCGGCTTCGTCTTCAAGATTCAGGCGAACATGGACCCCGCGCACCGCGACCGCATCGCGTTCATGCGCGTGGTGAGCGGCCGGTACGTGAAGGGCATGAGCGCCTTCCACTCGCGCCTGGGCAAGGAGGTCCGGCTGGCCAAGCCAAGCCAGTTCATGGCCGCCGAGCGCACCTCCATCGAGGACGCGTGGCCCGGGGATGTCATCGGCCTGTTCGACCCGGGGCAGTACCGCATCGGCGACACGCTGGCGGAGGGCACCGGCGTGGAGTTCGAGGGCGTGCCGCGCTTCAGCCCGGAGTTCTTCGCGGTCGTCCGCAGCAAGGACCCGCTCCGCCGCAAGCAGATGGAGAAGGGCCTGGAGCAGCTCTCCGAGGAGGGCACGGTCCAGATCTTCCAGCAGCTGCAGATGGGCATGAAGGACCCCATCGTCGGCGTGGTGGGCGCGCTCCAGTTCGAGGTCCTCCAGTACCGCCTGGAGCACGAGTACGGCGCGAAGATCGCCCTCGACCGGCTGCCCTTCAGTCATGCGCGCTGGGTGGTGGGCGCCAACTTCGACCCGAAGGCGTTCGACTGGGAAGGCAACCGTCAGACGGTGCAGGACCGGGACGGCTTGCCCCTGGTGCTCTTCCGGGATGACTGGGCGCTCCAGCACGCCGAGGACAAGCACCCGGAGCTGAAGTTCGTCTCCGAGGCCCCGCAGCTCCGGCAGGCCACGGTCCTGACGCCGGGCGCCTGAGCCGGGCCCCGTCCCAAGCCCCTCCGCCGGCCCACTGCATGTCTGAGCGGCACCCCCTCCTTCCTGAATCCGTGCGTGCCTGGCGCCAGCGCCAGGTGCCGCGCCCATCGCCGCCCGCGCTGCTGGACTTGTTCGAGCGAGGCTTCCAGGCGCTGTGGCGCCGTGGCCGTCTGGCCCTGGGTGAGGTCACCCTGGTGGTCATCCTGGAGCGGGTGCTCCACCGGGTGGTCCAGGCCCATCCGCACCTGTCGGCGCTCGCCGTCACGCCGGAGGGCCTTCGCTTCGAGGGGCTGCGTCCGGTCGTGGCGGAACTCGACCCGGAGCGGCTGGAGGAGTCGCTGGTGGTCCTGGTCGAGGAGTGGCTGCGCGTCCTCGGGGCGCTGACGGGCGAGGTCCTCTCCGCCGCGCTCCGTGAGGCGCTGCTGGCCGTGGAGCGCCCGTCGGCGGAAGGGACGGGGCGCCCTCGATGAAGGCGCCGAGGAGCCCAGCGGGGGATGACTCCGCCCACCCGGAGGTCCCAGCCTCCCGCCGGCGGCCCCGTCGCGCCTGGCGAAAGCGGGGGCAGGCCCGCCGCCACCTGGCGCAGCTCCACGAGGTGGGGCAGCTGCTCTGCGCTTCCGATGGCGTCGCGGCCAGCTTTCCCGCGCTGGTGGACCGCCTTTCCCGATGGCTGCCGGTCCGCGCCGCGCTCCTGCTGGAGGGGGTGGACGCGTCCGGGGTGCCCGTTCCGGAGCGGCCCTGCTTGATGGCGTGGCATCCGTCCGCGGGCGAGGAGTCCCCTCCGTCCCAGGCCGTGGCGCATGCCGCCGCCGCGTACGCGTACCTCGTGGGCCTGGAGCGCGTCGCGCCGCAAGGGTGTGCCGCGAGCGGAGGTGGGTTCGAAGCGGGGCCGGCCCAGGTTCCGGGAACAGTCACCCTGCCACTGGTGGCGAAGGACGGCGTCCTGGGCGTGCTCCACGTGGAGTCGGTGGAGTCGGTGGAGCTGGGGGAGGACGGGCTGTCGCTGCTGGACGCGGTGGCGAACCTGCTGGCCGTGGCCTTGTCCAGGGAGCATGCCCTGCGCCGGGAGGTGCGCCTGCGTGAGCGCGCGGAGGCGCTGTTCCTTCAAGCCCAGGAGGCTGTGCGCTGGCGGGACGAGCTGCTCACCGTCGTCTCCCATGACATCAAGACGCCGCTGCTCGCGGTGCGGATGAACGCGGAGATGATTCTGAATGCGGGCACGGCGCCGGAGAAGGAGCACCGCCGGCGCCGCTACCTGGAGAACATCGTCCTCGCCGAGCAGCAGATGAGCAGCCTCATCGGCAACCTGCTGGACCGGGCGCGCCTGCGCGGGATGCCCATCCCGCTGTTGCTCCAGCCCGTGCCGGTGGACGCCTTGCTGGCGCAGTCGCTGGAGGTGCTCCGGCCGCTCGCGCTGGAGAAGGGGCAACGCCTGACGGTGGCGCTGGCGCCGGGGTTGTCGCCGGTGCTCGCCGACCGCGAGCGCATCCTCCAGGTGCTGGCAAACCTGGTGAGCAACGCCATCAAGTTCACGCCCCCCGGCGGCGACATCGAAGTGCGGGCCAGCCTGGTGGAGGGGGAGCGGGTGTGCGTCTCCGTGAAGGACTCCGGACCCGGCATCCCCGCCGAGCACGCGCCGCACCTCTTCGAGCGCTTCTGGCGGGCCAGCCATTCACCGGGACGCGGCACGGGGCTGGGGCTGAGCATCGCCTGGAGCCTGGTGGCCGCGCACGGCGGGACGCTCAACGTGGAGAGCCGCGAAGGGCAGGGGAGCACCTTCTCCTTCACCCTGCCCATGGTTCCGCGCTGAGGCGCCGCGGCTACTTGTAGGGCGCCACCGTGCCGCCGCGGAAGGCGGAGTCGCGCAGCACGAGCCCTTCCTTGCAGAGCCGCGCCGCCTTGGGGCCCACGTAGAAGCCCTTGGGCTCGCTCCTGCGGCACGTCTTCTTGATGTACTCCTCGACCTCGTGGAACAGCCGCCGGAACTTGTCGGGCGCCGCGTTCTTCCGGCCCGTCTGCGCGGTGATGTCCAGCTCCGCCCACATCTTCCCGCTGAGCAGCTCGCCCTCTTCGTTGGGGCGGCAGCGCTCCATGAAGATGACGGGCGAGCGCACCTCGTCGATGCGCCAGTAGCCCTTGTCCGGGCCCCGCTTCACCTTGTCGACGATGGCCGGACCCAGCTCCGAGGCCACCATGTAGAGGTCCTCCTGGGGGATCCGCTCCAGGTTCTCCATGTTCGCGCGGAAGGTCTCCCAATCCTGTGGGACGCGCCGGGGATACACCTCCAGGACGAAGCGCTCCAGAAAGCGGAAGAAGGCGACTTCGTCCTCGGGGGACATGAAGAACTGAATGACGTTGGCCATCGCGCAGCCCTCATACTCCCGACAGCGTCTTTCGCGATAGTGCGCCGCGAAGCGGGCTATGAATCCGGGCATGGATACCTGGCTGCTGACCCGGATGCAGGAGCTTCGCGACCTTCAGGGCCTCATCGGCCTGGCCACCTGGGACATGGAGACGTACCTGCCCGCCAAGGCCGGCCCCGCGCGCTCCCATCAGCTCTCCACCCTGCAGGGGCTGCACCATGAGCGCCTCGTGGACCCCCGGCTGGGGGGGGGCCCTGGCCCAGGCCGCCTCGCGGGCGGACCTGTCCGACGACGCCCGGGCCATGGTGACGGTGCTGACGCGGGAGCGGGAGCGGGAGGTGCGCGTCCCCGCGCCCCTGGTGCGGGCGTTGGCGGGGGCCATCAGCGATGCCATCCCCGCCTGGCGGGAAGCCCGGCAGACAAGGCGCTTCAGCGTCTTCCAGCCCGCGCTCCAGCGCCTGTTGTCGCTGCGCCGGGAGCAGGCGGACGCGTATGGCCATGACGGAGAGCGCTATGACGCGCTGCTGGAAGGCCATGAGCCGGGGATGCGCGTGGCGCGCCTGACGCCGGTGCTGTCCGCGCTGCGCGAGCACCTCATCCCCATGGTGGGCAAGCTCACCGCGGTGAGCCGGCCGGTGGCGCCCTTCCTGCTGGGCCGTCACTACGACAAGGACGCGCAGTGGGCCTTCACCCTGAGGCTGTTGAAGGACATCGGGTTCGACCTGGACGCGGGCCGCCAGGACCTGAGCATCCACCCCTTCACCGGGGGCACGCACCCGTTGGACGTGCGGCTCACCACGCACGTTGACACGGCCACGCCATTCCCAGCCATCTTCAGCACCATCCATGAAGCGGGCCATGGTTTGTATGAGCAGGGCTTCGCGCCGGAGCTCCACCGCACGCCCCTGGCCGCCGCGCCTTCCATGGGGCTGCACGAGTCCCAGTCACGCCTGTGGGAGAACATGGTGGGCCGATGCCTGCCTTTCTGGCGGCACTACTTCCCCGCGCTGCGCGCCGCCTTCCCGGAGGCCCTGTCCGGCACCGACGTGGAGACCTTCCACGGCGCGGTGAACGCGGTGGGGCCGTCGCTCATCCGCATCGAGTCAGACGAGGTGACGTACAACCTCCACATCGCGCTGCGCTACGAGCTGGAGCTGCTGCTGGTGCGCGACGAGCTGCCGGTGGAGGACCTGCCCGCCGCGTGGAACGCGCGCATGGAGAAGTACCTGGGCCTCACCCCGCCGGACGACACGCAGGGCGTGCTCCAGGACATCCACTGGGCCTGGGGCGAGCTGGGCTACTTCCCCACGTATTCGCTGGGCAACCTGTATGCGGCGTCGCTCTACCGCGCCGCGAGGCGCGACCTGCCGGAGCTGGAGGAACACCTGGGGCGGGGGGAGTTGCTTCCGCTGCGTGACTGGCTGCGCACGCACGTGCACCAGCACGGCTTCCGCCTCTCTGCGGAGGAGCGCGTGAGGCAGGTGACGGGGCAGGGCCTCACGGACACCGACTTCCTGGCGTACCTGAAGGAGAAGTACGGCGCGCTCTACGGTGTCTCGCTTTGAGCGCTTGAGAGCGCGTGTGTCCGTCGGGGGGATGGCATTGATGCCACCTCGTGCCTCGGCCGTCCGTTCTGTGATGGCGGAGGCGCAAGGCAAAAGAGGGCGGAAAATCGGGAAGAGTGTGACGTGGTCGGACATGAAGTACCACCCGCACGCTACTTCGCTCCGCCACCTGTTGCGCCGACGCAGGCGGATATCGCGAAGGAGTGGGAGTTGAGGTTCGCAGTGCGAATCATTGTCGGCGGCTTCGCGGGGGCTGGCGTGCGGGGGGGCGTGTCTCCAAAACGCATGTATAGACATGCATGAAGGCGTGGCTGAGGTCGCCATGACTCATCGCTGATGCGTGGAACGCCTTGTGCCGTCCGCCGCATCGGCAGTCGCCGCGAATTCAGTGGGTCTGTCAGGCTTTGCGAAGCCAGCCGTCATTGCGTGGCCGTGGGCACGGGCGTTCCGAGCCCACGCTTGCAACGCATTGCACGGGAACCGCACTTGTCGTATTGGACCCGCGCGGAGGGGGAACATTCATGAGAATCCTGAGTCGAGTTGGGCTGATGTGGGTGGCCGGCGCGCTGGTGGCTGCGTGCAACAGCGAAGGGCCGTCCGAGAACGCAGGTGAAACCGAATCCGTCCGAATGGAAATCTCCCTGGCGGGGGATGCCTGCGGCGTCACGACCGCGGAGGCCACCGTTTCCGCGCAGGACCTTCCGGTCATCGGGCCCGTTCCACTCCTGGTCGACGGCACGGCCATCCGGGGGCAGGTGTCCGAGGTGCCCGCGGGAACCGGTCGAGCAGTGCGTGTGATTGCCTACAACGCGTCCATGCTGGAGGTGTACGCGGGCAGCGCTGTGGTCGACGTCGTGGCCGGCGAGGTGGTTTCGGCGAGCCTCGTGCTGCAGCGCAACCCGGTCAACTGCCCGGGCGCTACCACGGGTGGCATCGACATCTCGGGTCGCCTGGAGACGGGGGAGCCCACGCCGGATGGTGGCAGTGATGGCGGCGTGGACCCGGATGCGGGCGTCGTGCTGGGCGGGGCCGCGTTCGCCTTCTCCTACCAGGACGCGACGCTGACGAGCGATGGCGTCATCCACTTCCTGGACGGCAACGCGGATCGCATCCGTCGACTCGACCTGTCGACCCGGAGCTTCCTGTCCGCCTACATCGGGACGGGCGATGCGACCTCGATGGCGGTCGCTCCGGACGGTCAGGCCGCATACCTGGCCTACACGGGAGGGCGTATCGACGCCTTCACTTCGACGGAGGGTGGCACGGCCCGCTTCTTCGCCGCGGCGCCTGCGTCGGTGTCGCGCATGGTGGTCGCGGACCGCTACCTGTTTACCATCGATGGCTCCGGGGCCTGGGGTACGCATGCGCTCTTTCAGCGGGCCACGGGCGCTCGGGTCGCGGCGGTGGACTGGAGGGGCAGCGCGGTGAGCCTGCTGTTCTCGGAGGCGAACAACACCATCTACTTCGCCGACAGCGGTGTCTCGCCACAGGACCTGAACCGGGTGCAGGTGGACATGGAGGCGGGCATGCTGGGCGCTGAAATCGACTCGCCCTACCATGGAGCCTACAACCTGAGGGCGCCGCTGAGGCTGTGGCCGGATGGCTCCGCGGTCGTGACGGGGAGTGGCCTCCTCTTCAACACGGCGGACCTGACGTATCGCACCAGCATCGGCCTGTCGTTCGTGGACATCGCCTTCCACGGTGAGCGCCTCTACCTCATCGACACCGTGGGAGACAGGACTCAGCTGCGGGTGCTCAACCGCCAGTTCGACATCCTCTCGGCTGCGTACTACCCGGGCGTGGCCCAGCGGGTCTTCGTGCACAACGGCCAACTGGTGCTGCTCACCTCGACGGGGAGCAATGGGTTCCAGGCGCGGCTGCTGGACCTGTAGTCCCGGCGTCATCTTGAACGCTGGTTCGTGATACCGGGGCGCGGGAGGAGCAGCTTTCCTCTCGCGCCCCGTCGTGCATGACGCTCCCGAGGCGGCGCGGCATGTCCTCCAGCGCGCCATCGGCATCGTCCAGGCCCAGTCGGGCCATGAGCAGCAACAGGTGGACGCCCTCAACGAGCTGCTCTCCGGTATTCTCACGCAGAAGGCGGCTTGAGTCCGCCGCGATACCCATGACAGCGCCGGGCCGGCGTGCGTGCCTTGAAGGATGATGTGATGCCCGCCCACCTGATGATGTCCGCCGTATTGTTCGGTCTGTTACTGCCTGGCATTGCGAAGGCGGAGGCGCCCGCGGCGCCGGAGTGGGGGCTTCTGCTCGCCGGTGGAGGTGGCCTCTTCGCTGGGAACAACAGCGACCATCGGGGCGGCCTCCTGAGCGCCCACCTGCTCGTGATGACCCGACTCAATGTGGAGTTCGGGGTCGCATTGCAGTGGGGCCGGACCTTCAACACGTCCCAAGCCGCGGACCTGGACGCATGGACCCCTGGGGACGCGCTTCGGCAGCATCCGCGGGGCAGCTTCTGGGGCATCGCCGGAGAGGCGCGCTATGGCTTCCTTCGGGACCGGCGTGTCTCGCCCTGGCTGGCGCTACGTGTCGGGACCAGCACCTCCACCCAAATCGATTCGGATGCCGTGGTTCCGCGCCTGTACTCCAGCACGCATCTCGCCCTGGCCGCGGGCGCCGGTCTGGACGTGCGCATCCTCGGCCCGTTGGGCGTCACCCTGGGTGGCTACTACCAGCACTGCGACATCAACACGAAGCCCGCGGACACAATCTGTACAGGCGCGGGGCCCACGCTGGTGCTCAGCCCGCACCTGCGCTTCTGACTCAGGCGAAGAGCAGGGGCCTGCACGCGCGGGCCAGCTGCAGCGCGTCCCGCGCGAGCGTGTACGAATCCCGGTCCTCCGCGTCCAGCCACGAGGCCCGGGCCACCAGGTTGGCCAGGTCGAAGCAGAGGCTCGCGGTGCGGCGGGCCAGCCGGCTCTCCTTCTGGAGCGCGCGTGCATTCAGTTCGCACAGCTCGGCGCACTGGCGGAGCAGGCGTACCACCTCGCCGGACAGCGGCTCCCCACGCGCCACCCTGCGGGCCATGCCCTCTTCGCAGGAAACCTGACACTGGAGGCTCGCGGCGATGCACCGGGACACATCCGCGCGCGCACCACCGATTCTGGCTGCCAGCATCGAGGTCTCCTCCACCCAAAGCGACGACAAAGTTATGCACGAGGCGTCTGACGGCAACCTGAAGTGGGGGGCCCCGCGGTACGTGCTAATCGATGGGACATGCCCAAGCTCACCCTCGTTCCTCCCGAAGTCGAGGCGTACGCGGACGCTCACACCACGGCACCCGCGCCCCTCTTTGATGAACTCCGTGATGTCACGTATGCGCGGATGTCCTCCCCCCACATGCAGGTCGGGTCCGTCGAAGGCACCTTCCTGCGCATGCTGGTCGCCCTGACGGGTGCGCGGCGGGTGTTGGAAATCGGGACCTTCACCGGCTACTCGGCCTTGATGATGGCGGAAGCGCTACCGGATGACGGGGCGCTCATCACCTGCGACGTCAACCCGGAGGCCACTGACGTGGCACGCGCCTTCTTCCTGCGCAGTCCGCATGGACGGAAAATCGACCTGCGCATGGGGCCGGCGCTGGACACCCTGAAGACGCTCCAGGGGCCGTTCGACCTGGCGTTCATCGACGCGGACAAGCCGAGCTATGCCGCCTACTGGGACGCGGTGTTGCCGTTGCTGCGGCAGGGCGGGCTCATCATCGCGGACAACGTCCTGTGGTCGGGCCGGGTGCTCCAGCCGGAGGCCCCCAATGACCATGCGATTGTCGACTTCAACGCGAAGGTCACGGCGGACCCTCGCGTGGAGCACGTCCTGCTGACGGTGCGGGACGGGATGATGCTCGCGCGCAAGCGCTGACGTCAGTAGCGGCGCAGGAAGTGCTCCAGGCCGGGGCGCAGGGCCTCGCGCTGGGCGATGCACAGGTCCACGCGCTCCAGCGCCTGCGCGAGGGCGCGCTCACCCCCTTCAAAGGTGGGCGCGTAGGGCGCGAAGAAGGCTTCGAATCGCGCGCGGTGCTCGGCGTCGCAGAAGAGTCCGCCAGTGCCCAGCAGCCAGGGCGCGATGTCCCGAGGCAGCCGCTCCCGGAGCGGCTCGAAGTGCTCGCGCAGGAAGTCGAACGCGCCCGCGCGGGTGGACGGCTCCTCGAGTTGCCGGAAGAGGATGGGCAGGGCCTCGCGCGTGTCCACGTCCGGCGCCAGCAGCAGGGCCCGGCTGGCGCTGGCGAGCGCGGCCTCCTGGAAGCCCCCTAACGTGGCGAAGAGCAGGTCTCGCTCACGGCGCTCCGTGGTGGTGCGCAGCGCGTCCAGCATCCGCTGGTGCAGGACGGCGTCCCCCGAGGCCGCCGCGGCGCCCAGCACGCCCGGGGCGGCGTCCATGGAGAGGGAGCGTCGGTCCTCCAGCCAGCGCAGCGCCAGCTTCCGGGCCTCCGTGCGCAGGAGGGCGTCCTCGCCGGACTGGGCCACCAGCCCCACCAGCCGGGGCCGCAGCATGCGCACGTCGTCGCTTTCACCCGGGCGCGGCACGAAGCCCCACTGGCGCGCCTGGCCGCCAAAGAGGCCGCGGACGAAGCGTGCCCGGTTCGGCCTCGCGGACGACGGGACGAAGTCATCCCGCACGCTGGCGACCAGGGCCGCCGCGCCCATGACCAGGTCCGGGTCGTCCGCGCGCAGCAGGCGCGTGGCCAGCGTCAGGGCCTGGGCCACGTCCAGGTCGCCACTGGCCACCAGGGCCTCGGCGTCGTCCAGGAGGACCCGGCGCTCGGCGACGCTGAGGCCCCTGCCTCCCTGCCGCGTCAGTCGCTCCAGCGCGTCACCGCGCAGCAGCGCGTGGTAGTAGCCGCGGCCCTCCGCGTTGGGGTGGACCCAGGCCGGGCAGACCTCCGCGCCATCAAGTGGCAGCGTGCCCGTGGGCTCCGAGAGCACCGTGCAGGCGCGGCCCTCCGTGCCCCCGGCGGCGTAGCGCACGCACACCGGCACCTGCCACACCTGCGCGTCGCCGCGTCCGCCCGGCGAGCCCAGGGGGAGATAGCGCCGCTGCTCCAGGGCCAGCCGGGGTGGCCCCTCCCTGGGGCACTCCAGCGTCATGGCGACGCGCGGCGCGCCCGGCTGGTCCAGGAAGGAGGAGAAGACGGGCGCCACGTCCTCGCCGGTGGCCTGGGTGAGGGCTCCGAAGAAGTCCGAGGTGGTGGCGGTGCCCCTAAACCGAGGTTCGTGATTCTCGAACGGCCTCAGGATGTGCGCCTGAGGTCGACTCGTCGCAGGGATGGACTGGCGGAGCGCTGGACATTTCGAGCGGAGAGGTAGGCATGCACCCGGACCATGAGCTGGTCCATGGTGCGGCAGCGGTGATTGCGGGTGACGTTGGCATGCAGGTCGAGCCACACCCGCTCGATGCGATTGCCCTGGGGGCAGTACGGCGGGAGGAAATGGAGAACGAGTC